>CAYMWM010000044.1:0-25832 GCA_964394185.1 uncultured Smithella sp. | reverse complement strand
TGGGATGATTGCAGCCCAGCATCATGCCCTTGTCGATATCTTCCGCGGAGGCCAGACCTTCATCCAGAGCAAAAAAAGCTTCGTTAATCATGACACAGAGGATGCGGTTGACGACAAACGCCGGTGCTTCCTTGACAACGATAACGTCCTTGCCGATTTTTTTGCCCCACTCTTTCGCTACTGCAAGCGTTTCAGCGGATGTCTGATGACAACAGATTATTTCCAGAAGCTTCATCACGGGAACCGGATTGAAGAAATGCGTACCGATAACCTTATCCGGCCTCTTGGTTACGGAAGCCATTTCCGTAATGCTCAAACCCGACGTGTTGGTGAAAAACAGGCAGTGAGCGGGAACTACATTTTCGAGTTCCTCGTAGACCTTTTTCTTCACGTCCATGACTTCGATGACAACTTCCACCACCACGTCCGCACCTGTTGCCGCCTCTTTGAGATCCAGAGTGGGTTTGATGCGTCCGAGAATCGCTTCCACCTGTTCCTTGGTTATTTTACCTTTTTCCGCGTCGCGGCTGAGATTTTTCTTAATCGTATTCATCCCGCCGTCAATAAAACGCTGTTCGATATCACGCATGGTTACTTCATATCCCGCCTGCGCGCAAACCTGCGCGATTCCGTTACCCATCAGACCGGCACCCAATACACAAACTTTTTTGATTTCCATTTTACGTCCCCTTTATGTTTTATTAGGAATAAATGGGGCTGTGCAACACCCATATTCCTTATTTTTAAATAACGGCATTAGCTAACAAACTATCCAAGTCAATGTCAAGAGAAAACCCCCCCGAATAACACAATTTTATTGAATGAATAACCCGGATGTGACACAATTTAGCCTCATAATAACCTGAGGCATAAATTCATGATTATCTTGATAGATGGCTACAATTTGATACGACAATCAGAAAGCCTTCGGCGCTTCGAGCGAAAAACGCTGGAGGCGGGACGACAGGCGCTGATAGCCAAACTGATAGAGTATGGACGTAAGAGAAACCATAAAATTACCGTGGTCTTTGACGGGATTCAAAACGGCTGGGCCGATGAAGGCAGAGACAGGGAAGAAGGAATCAATATCATTTACTCGCGCCACGGTGAAAAAGCAGATGATGTCATAAAACGCATGGCCGCCCATACCATGGAAGAAATTCTCGTCGTTTCGTCCGACCGCGAGATTGCTTCATATGTAAAGAAGCTGGGTAAAACATCCCTTTCATCTTTGGAATTCGAAACGATTATTGACAAAGTTAATTATTCGCCGGACTGTCCGGTTCCCGAAAATACCCCGGAAGATGAAGACCCGCAAAGATTTTCCAAAAAGAAAGGACCGTCAAGAAAACTGCCGCGCGCCAAAAGACGGGCGCAGGTAAAAATCAAAAAACTATAGTGAGATAAGCCGAGAACCCGTGATGGAAGCCATCCTTTGTGAAAAACACACAGGAATATCCCCCTTACAGCGTTTAAAGCATCGGCAAAAAAACGTCTTCTAACACAAAAAAAAGGTTGAAAATCAATAACATTTTTGGTAAAAGTTAAACATAATAATTTAAAATCCATCTATCTCTATAATCAAAAAGGAGAATAAAATGATAAGTCCAATCAAAGCAAAATCTTCGCGGAGATTATTATTACTGCTGATTTCTTTTGCTATGCTTTCAATTATTATAGCCTGCGGCGGTTCTTTAGAAGACGGAACAACGTCTGGAGGAGAAGGGAGTGTTTCCGTATCGGCAAGCGTTGAGTCGCTTGCGGCAGGAGAATCCAGCATATTAACGGCGACGGTAACCGATAGCACAGGCACCGCCGTTAAAGGCGCGGCCGTGGCATTTTCATTTATCAGCAATAAAAGCGGTGCGACCATAGCATCATTAAACGGCGGAATTACGGATTCCACGGGTCAGGCAATTGCAACCTATACAGCGGGATCAAGCAACTCCAGCCAGGCCGTTCAGGACAATATTCAGGTCAGCGTCACCGGTTCAACAAGAGCTTTAACTCTTACCAGAGTGTCCAGCTCGGCCTCGGCAACCGGTTTCCGTTTGAGTTTAACAGCCGGTTCATCATCCATTATAGCCGGGAATAGCACCATCGTCACCGCAACGATAACCAATGCATCCGGCAGTGCCGTCAGTGGACAGGCGGTAACCTTTACGCTCCTCACCAACAACAGCGGCGCAACCCTGACCATTTTGAGCCTGGGAGTCACGGATAACAGCGGGCAGGCCTTTGCCATATACAAGGCCGGAGCGAACACCCCCAGCACAAGCGTTCAGGATACGCTCCAGGCTTCAGTCACAGGGGCAACCGGTGTTATCATGATTACAAGAACATCAAGTGCCGGTTCTTCGAACGTCGTTCAAGTTGCCTTGAGTGCCGACTCGGTCTCCGTGGCGGCAGGCAACAGTACACTTGTCAGGGCGACTGTCAAGACAGGAGACGGCGCCGCCGTGGCGGGAACAGCCGTAACCTTCTCCGTGGCAACCAACAACAGCGGAGCATCTTTAGTTCCGTTAAACGGAGGCGTGACCGACGCCAGCGGAGTGGCTGTGGCAACCTACACGGCAGGATCAAATAATCCGACCGTTGCCGTTCAGGATATCATTCAGGCCAGCATTACCGGAGGAACCGCGGCGATTATTATCACCAGGTCATCAAGCGCAGGCACATCCACCGGACTCAAACTGACTTTTGAGTCCAGTTTGAGTTCTCTGGAAGGGGGCGAATCCGCCATTTTAAAGGCCACAGTAAGAGATAGCTCGAACAACGTTGTCGCCGATGAGCCCGTAACCTTCTCGTTCGTTGATAACTTAAGCGGTGGTCATCTCTCGGTCACCAGCACAACGACCGATGCCGGCGGAGAGGCCACAACCGTATACACAGCAGGAGTTGTTGGCGGCACAACAGTACAGGATATCCTTCAAGCCAGTATCACCGGCTCGTCCAAGGCTCTTATTATAACCAGAACGGGTACGGCGGCTTCGGTCACACCGGCCTATCTGGATATTACGGCATCATTACTAGAACTTGATACCACATCTGCAGCAGCCTCGACCATTACGGTCAAAGCTTTAAATCAAAATTATGCGGAGATATCCGATGTCGTCGTGACCATGGCTGCCGAAACTACTGCCGGTGCCGGAGCTCCGGGTATCTTGAGTGCGCCAACGGTAACCTCACCGGGCACTGTAAATTTTACCGTGGGTTCAAATAAGTATAACCGTACTGCGACAATAACAGCAACCGCCGGAAATGTATCTGCACAACTACCCATAACGATATCTGGCTCAACCGTTACTGTAACATCGAGTGCAACATCACTGCCCATTGATGGCACGACAAAAATTAACCTTACCATAACCGCGACAGACAAGGGGGGCAATGCAATTCCGGGTACGGCAGTAGTAATGAGTCAGTCATCCATAGGCACTGGAAGCGTGACCTTTGGATCGACGTCCGGAACAACGGACAGCAATGGTTTATTTACCACCACAATTATGGGTGTAACTGACGGACCAGTAATCATTAAGGCGACAGCCGTGGGAACGTATGGAACAACTAATATTACAGTAGCTAATACATCGGACATCTTTCAGATTACGGCACCCACCGGGATTAGCCCCGAAATGAAATTAAGTGACACAATGACAGTTTCCGTGAGTGCTCCCTCCTGTTCACAAGTAACGTTTGCCACCACAATCGGCAAATTTGACGATCCCGATACAGGGCCTGTAGAAACGAGTAAAACTTTGACAAAGACCGTAACCGGTGACACGGCAAGTGCGGACCTCTCGTCAAGTGTGGTCGGTATTGCCAATGTTGAAGTTTACTGTAGCGATGCAGGCTCCACAGATAAGGATTCTACCACCGTGGCCATATCATCCGATTTAACTCCTGCGAAGATTATTCTTCAGGCAGCATCAACCAGTGTTCCACCCAGTTCGAGTACTCTAACCTACTCCACCAAACTAATTGCCACTGTTTATGACGCGAACGACAATCCTCTGGCAGGTATCCCTGTGGCATTTTCAATTGTTGATGGAACCGGCACTTATGGTGGTGGTGAATCACTCTCTCCTGTGTATAATAATACTTTGACTTTGCCTGATTATGTTAATGGTTTGGGTGTAGGTCAGGTAAAAACGACTTTTACTTCTGGTACAATGCCATCTTCAGGAGTTGGCGTGAAAATTCGCGCAACGGTTGTCGGAACTTCCATTCATACCGGAACGTCTCCTTCCGGCAATGACATTGCTATAGTCATCGGAGGAACGGCCGGTTCCATTGCCTTTGGCTGGGATTCCAACGCAATAGAAGACAGCACCGGCGGAAATTATGAATACAAAATGAGCGTTTTAGTGGCTGACGCCAACGGCAATCCAGTGCCAAACGCTTCAGTAACCTTGGGGGTCTGGCCGATAGCCTGGGCTCCGGGTGCCGGATGTGATCCGGATCCGACCGGCGCTGTCGATATATACTACCTAAATGAGGACGATACTAGATCAGACAATTATTATAATGAAAATATGATTTTGGACGGTACGGACACAGGAAGTGACGACAGTGGTGAAGATGGGGCAAGATATGTCTGGGATTATACAACTCATGATATAACCTATATTGGTCATGGAACAGTTGATACACGGATGACGCCGACCAACTCGGTGGGAGGCACGGTGCCTGCCACAGTGACAACGGGCACCAACGGCGTTGCGGGTTTCGTCCTGACCTATCCGAAATCGAGCGGTGTCTGGATATGGGATAGAATCCGCGCTACGACTCTCGTTCAGGGAACCGAAACGCGGGCCGAAACGTATCTGCATCTGAATATCCTCGGAGGTGACGAATCCATCTGCAATGAATCGCCATTCCAATACTAACAGAAGCTAGTTAAGATATCCTGCCAAAGCCGGCTCTTTTTTGAGAGCCGGCTTTGTTATTTAATGACACGGATGTAAAATAATATTTTCTCCAAGAGTATTATCCCGCATAGGGAATTAAAAATAAGGTAAATCCACCGGATGCGTTAAGAAAAACATCTTTATAACACAGGCATAATGAGACGTTTGCATACATATTTGACATTTTACAACAGGTTCTGAATCTTTCAACTCCAAAAATTACAACAATCAGGCAATACGAAAAATGTTGAAAACTCATAATATTTCTGATAAAAATTAAAAAGAGTGTCACGTATCATCAATCCCGAATAAATTAAAGAGGAGAAAGAAATGATAAAATCAGCCACCTCAAAATCGACGCGGCTTTTGGGGCTGCTTATATCTCTTGCGCTTTTCTGCGTAATTGTCGCCTGCGGCAACGATACGGAAACTACGGCTACAGGAGAAGCAACCACAGGGATACATATATCATCATTTACCGGATCTCCGACCTCTCTCTCTGCGGGACAAAGCGCCATACTTACCGTAAATGTCACCGACAGTGACGGCAATCCTGTTCAAAACGCAACGATAGATTTCGGGTTCACGGAAAATAACAGCGGCGCAACCGTGATGCCGGTCAGCGGTGCAAAGGGAACAAAAACATCCGCGAAAACAGATGCCAACGGCCAGGCACTGGCCATCTATAAAGCCGGTTCTGATTCAAATACCATAACGCTTGAAGATACCTTATTCGCGTACTACTCGGGATCAAAGGGCGCTCTGGTCATCACCCGTACGGCGGGCGCATCCAATGCCTATAATGTCAGTTTGACTGCATCCTCCAGCAGTGTTTCCGCCGGAAAAAGCAGTATCATAACCGCAACGGTGAAGAACGGCTCCGGCGCGGCTGTCTTCGGCCAAGCCGTGACTTTCTCCTTCGCCACCAACAACAGCAGCGGCACGATAGCGATTCTGGGCACCGGAACAACCGATTCCGGCGGCACAGCCACCGCAGTATACAGGGCAGGAGCAACTTCACCGGCCGAAGAGGTCTATGACAATATTCAAGCCAGTATAACCGGTTCGGCAAGTGCAATCAACATCACCCGACTGTCAAGCAATGCCAGTGGACTTTACATGGATTTAACCGCTGACAGGACAGCCCTGTCAGCAGGGGAAAGTACAATCGTGACAGCGATGGTAAAGGACGGCGATGGGAATCCCGTTTCGGGCAAATCCGTAAATTTTGACTGGATATCGAATAACACTGGCGGCTCTTTTGCCACAATACAGGGGGCGACGGATGTCAACGGCAAAGCCACCGCACTTTACACGGCAGGGTCCAGCACACCATCGGAAAGCGTTCAGGATATTTTATCAGCCAGCCTGACGGGATGCAGTACGGAAGCCATCATCATGACGAGAACCTTAGGCTCATCCTCAGGACGTCACCTGACCTTAACGGCGCAGAAAACCATCCTGGATGCAGGACAATCAACGGTCATAACCGCGCAGGTAACCAACGGCTCGGTCCCCGTCCAGGGAGAACCCGTGACTTTCTCATTCCTGTCGGGAGGAAATCTGAGCGGCGCCACCCTCTCCACTTTGAGTGGCATTACCGATGCCAACGGTGAATTAACAACCGTTTACACGGCGGGTTCTCTCACTGCCGCAACAGTGGAGGATATCGTTCAGGCCGGCATATCCGGCTCGACCAAAGCTGTTATCATCACCAAGACGGGTTCCTCGGGTTCGGGTACGACAAGCAATGGTTCTCTTGTTTTGTCTGTTTCTTCAAGTGTTGTATCATACGGAACGCCGGTAACGGCATCTGCCACACTGACGGATGCTGATGGTTTACCGGTACCCAATGCGGTAGTAACCTTTACAACAGAAAGTTCACTTGTTACATTTACTCCCGCTTCCGCAACGGCATTGACAAACGCCAGCGGTATTGCTTCTGTTTCGCTGGACACGGTAAGCGTTGATTCCGCGGGCGCAACGTATATTTCTTCATCGGCTCCTATTTATTCAGGAGGCTCATCGACCATTATTACCAGCAGTCCCGTAGGTATAGCTGTTAATGGAGCAGCGATTACACTTGGCACTGTTACCCTGGGTTCTTCAACAATTTCCTCATACGGCACAAGCAGTGTAAGCGTACCTGTTCTTATCAACGGTTCGCCTGCCACAGTGCCTATTTCAGTAAACTTCACTTCCTCCTGTGTAGCCAGTGGCAAGGCAACGCTTTCGAGCCCAGTTACCAGTAATGCGGTTTCGGGCACAGCTTATTCCACGTATAAGGACAATAACTGTAACGCAGGATCAGACGTGATAACGGCATCTGTCGTAGGAGGGGCTCATGCCAGCGCAACCATCACTGTTCTGCCACCTGCCACCAGCAATATTAAATTTATATCGGCTTCACCGGAAGTCATCGGAACCTCAACCGCTAGTTCATCATTACTCTCGAAAAGCTCTGTTGTAAAATTCCAGGTCGTGGATAATAATAATTACGGCAAGTCCGGCGTGGGTGTCACTTTTAGTATACTGCCCGCCAATTATTCCTCCTTCGGAATCACTTTTACACCGGAAACGGCAACATCCGATGCAGATGGATATGTGACGACTTCTGTTACTTCGGGCACCGTACCGACACCCGTTTGGGTTGTGGCATCGGTCACCAGCACTCCAGCCATTTACAGCCAGTCGAATACCCTGACAATCACGACAGGTCTGCCCACGCAGAACTTCTTCTCACTGGGCGTTTCGACATTAAACATTGAGGGTTGGATCTATGACGGCGAAACATCATCATTAACCATTATCGCATCCGACCGTTTGGGCAATCCCGTACCTGATGGAACAGTCATTAACTTCATAACCGAGGGAAGTAATATTTCAAATGGCAGCTCTACGGCGTCGTGTACAACAGCCAACGGAACCTGTACAGTTACATTCACCAGCGCCGAATTCAGACCAACAAACGGCCGGGTGACCGTGCTGGCTTATGCCGTGGGTGAAAAGAGCTTTGTGGATGCAAACGGAAACAACAGTTATGACTCCGGTGAAAGATTTTACGATATCGGTGATATATACATCGATTCTAACGAAAGTGGCACATGGAATGCGTCAGAGCAATATATTTCCTACACATCAGGATCCAACGCGTGCCGAACCCGTCCGTCAGGAACGGCTCTGCCAACCAGTTATGATAGTTCACCCAGCAAGCAGAATACCTGCACTGAGGCATGGGGAATTAATTATGTACGTCGGGAAGCGGTGATGGTTCTTTCAGGATCTTATGCCGGCATTTCTCTGGATTCCTTTACTATGGGAGATATATGCTCAAATACCTTTACCTTCATGATGTTTGACGAAAATAACAATCCCATGCCGGCAGGAACGACCGTAACAACAGCTGCTAACAATATATCTTATACATATACTACCGGCAGTGATCCAACACATTTGATTGGGGAGGCGGTGCTTAGTGTCGGCGGAACACCTGTTGTAAGTACAAACTACTTGGGCGGAACAGGGGTCAGCCTTACTGTGAGTGGAGGAATTACATGCACAGGTGCAGATAGCATTATAAATTATCCAAACGGAACAGTAAATTTGGTTATCACCACTCCTAATGGAAATATTACAACAATTCCCATTACTGTGAATTAACCGTTTAAGAAATCTTATGTGCACGACTTAATCAGAAAATTCTCCAGAAGCAGGCGCGGGTTGGACGTGCCGGAGGTTTTCAATGAGCGTTCGAGCTTAAGCAATTCTTCAAGTAGTGCAATCAGGCGGGCGGTTGTAAAACGGACGCAGTTGCGCAGAGCATTATAAACGGAGTAAGGATGCTGGCTGAAAATCAGGCCTTCGCGTTTTACCCCGGATGTATTCAATTCATTGAATGCGGGATAAAGCATATTCTGAAACCAGCCGTATTCCATGTTGTGGCTGAATTTCGGCAGTTTTCCCGATTCAACCAGCGTGCGTGCCTGCAATAAAAGCCTGATTTCGCGGGTAATCATGGTGAGAATTAGCATGTGAGGATTTCCCTGATCCAAAAGGTTTTTCAGGGCATCAAGCGCCGCGAGTTGGTTTTTCTCACTCAGGGCGTTGGTCAGCGCGAAAATATCGTCTTCCTTTGTGCGGCCTACCGCTTCTTCGACATCATCCTTGTCTATCAGCGCTCTGTCACCCACAAAGGAAATGAGCTTTTCCAGTTCCGATATTGAACGCCTGAAATCGAACCCTGTTTTTCTGCCAAGGGCAATCCAGGCCGCAGGCGACATTTTTTTCCCGCAGCCCTCCAGTAATTTCTGCGCTTCCTTCTGGAGCATTTCCCTGCGCACACCCTCTTTTTTTACTTTGACAAATTCATGGACTTCTCCGGCTTCGGAAATAACCTTGTATATTTTCTTTCTTTTATCTACCGACTCGGCTGTAAAAATCAGGCAATTACCCGCCGGCAGGCCGTTTTTTAAAATTTCTTCGAGTTTTTCCGTTTTATCGGAGATCGAAGCATCCGTCAGACCTGAGGTTTGGCAAATCTCCAGAATGCGGGGCAGCCATTTGGAGCGGTCTTCACCGGTGTCTCCCTTTACAATACTTGCCCATTCATCATCGGTAATTTTCTGCCAGCCGGAATTTTGCAGATCTTCCAGTTTAAAACCGGCAATTTTCAGAAAAGATAAAAAGTTTTTTGCCGCCTTGGCCGGATTTTCGTCAATATTGGACCGTATTTTATCAATGAGTTTGGCGAGGTCATCGCGGGAAGTAAAAATGATAGTGTTTTTGACGACAATGACTTTTCTGTCACCCAGAAGCGACGGCGTCAGAAGATTATCTATCAGACTGTCCATGTCCGCGTTTTCGCCTTCAAGAGAGAAGAGGCCAAAATCCCGGTCGCTTGCGGGCACAAGAATATCAAGGATTTTGTTTAAAGCTTCATTGACAAGATATTCTTCTTCACCATAAAGAAGGTAGCAAGGCGCAAAAACGCCTTTTTTTAATTTGTTGTAGATTTTGTCCATGGTTGAATGAAACTGAACAGGGTGATTAAACTATAACGTATTTCTTAATAAGCTTGACAACGTCTTCCGGTTCATCAACGATCTGAAGCAAATCCATATCCACAGGAAGAATTTTTCCTTCTTTGAGCATGGTATTTTTCAGCCAGTCTATTAAACCGCCCCAGTATTCACTGCCCATCAGAATCAGAGGGAAAGACTTTATTTTTTTGGTCTGGATCAGGGTCAATGCTTCAAAAAGCTCATCCAACGTGCCAAAGCCGCCCGGTAGAATAACGTATGCCACGGCGTATTTGACAAACATGACCTTGCGGACAAAGAAATATTTGTAATCCAGATGAATGTTCGCGTAGGGATTGGGTTTTTGTTCAAATGGCAGGCGAATATTGAGTCCCACGGATTTGCCGCCGGCTTCACTGGCGCCTTTATTGGCCGCCTCCATGATTCCGGGGCCGCCGCCCGTAATCACGTTGAAATTTTCCCCAACGAGGAGCTTGGCCAGTTTTTCGGTTTTCTGATAATAAACGTCATCGGGTTTGACTCTGGCAGAGCCGAAAATGGTCACGGCATTATTGATGTCGGAAAGCGTTTCAATGCCCTCGACAAATTCGGCCATGATGCGAAATACCCGCCATGACTCTTTAACAGACAGCGCATCAATTACATATTGCTTTTCATCCACAAGCCCAGACTCCCCGCTTTTATGCGGCAATAAAAATTTTAATTCATCAACAGAAATTTCAGCTTAATATCTGCGGCGTCTATTCACCTTGGCCAGACGGCGCTGTGCTTCGATTGTTTTTCTTTTTTGCTTAACCGAAGGTTTTTCATAGGCACGGCGGACTTTCAGCTCCTTGAATAAACCGCTTTTAGAAAGTTTGTTTTTTAAAATTTTTAAAGCTTTCTCCACGTCATTGTCAATTACTTTTACTTCCAAATTAAATCCTCCTCGTAAAATTATTTATTTTAATTATTGATTTATTCCAAAAATAAAAACAGGGCAGTACGGCAAAGCAATTTTTTTGCCGTAATCCACCCTGTGATGTTCAATAAATTTTAAATCACGCTCCTTGTTCTGGAGTAAATTTTTTCAGCGCTTTCAGGAATGCTTCGTTTTCTTTTCTGCTTCCCACTGTAACCCTGATGCAATTGGTCATCAGCGGCTGAACATTAAGATTCTTTACAACGATTCCCTCTGCGACAAGGCTGTTATATACGCGATTGGAATCAAAAGCGCAACTAAAAAAAATAAAATTTGACCGGGAAGGGTAGGCTTTAATCCACTTTATTTCCTGCAAACCCCGGTAAAGTTCATTGCGTTGTTTTGTTATCTCCTTGATTTGTTTGATGAATTCCCGCTCATAGTCCAGAAAGAAACCGGCGGCTATTTGTGATAAGGCATTGATATTATAAGGTAATCTTACCTTATCCAGCTGGGCGATAATATCCGGGTTGCCGATTAAGAAACCAAGACGAATAGAGGCCATCCCCAGCTTGGACAGGGTCTTTAAAAAAATGACATTATCGTATTTTTTCAACAGGGAAATCTGGCTCTGACCGCTGAAAGCTCCGTATGCTTCATCAATCACAACCACGCCGGGAGTTTTTTTGATGATGGTTTCCATTTTCCCGCGACTGAAAATACTGCCGGTAGGACTGTTGGGAGTACTCAAAAAAATAAGCGCGGGAAAGTCATTTTTTATCCGGCCTATCATGGCTTCAACATCCAAATCAAATTTCCTGTCCAAGGGAACTTCGACTACTTTATTGCCGGTATTCACCGCAATAATTTTATACATGGAAAAAGTTGGAAACGGTACAAGCACACCTTTAATTTTGCCTTTCAGAGCCATGCAAAGAATCTGAATCAGCTCGTCGGACCCGTTCCCCGGCATAATCATATTTTTTTTCACGCCGTAATATTTGGCGAATCTTTCGCGGAGTTCCGGGGAACCGGCGGCCGGATAGCGGTTTAAATCAATTCTGCTCATCTCGTTGAACAGCTTTTTCTTCATCGGCTCCTGTATGGTAAAGGGATTTTCGTTGGCATCCATCTTTATGGCATCATTCTCCTCAGGCGCGCTGTAGCCGCTTTGTTTATAAATCTCTTTTACCATTAAATCTTTAATATCCATGGTGATAACCAAACCGCCTTAAAAATATTTTTTCCGGTCTATATTCCAGTCTGCATCCGTATATTTTTTCAATAATTCGTTTTTAAGTTTTTCCTCGCCGGATGTTAAACATCCTTCTTCCAGATTTATGCCCAGCTCCTCAATAAAACCTCTTTTTAATGCTGAGCAAATTTCCCGTGCATCAATCGGATGCGTAATTTCATTATTGACTGCCGCAACGGTATTTTTTAGCTTTTCCACATGTTCCGGTGTTTTAGCAGAAAATAGCAAATCTGCCGTTTGCTCCGGATTAAAATCCAAAAGTAATAAACCGTGCTGCAAAAATCCTCCTCTTTTTCTCACTTGAGCACTGCCGCAAATTTTACGTCCCTTGACCAGAAGCTCACTTTTTGCGGAAGTTGAAAAACAGCAGGAATTATTTTCTTCTTTGGTCTGAATCCGCCCCTCTTCCGACAGAGCTGCCTTTATTCCCAGATGGCAAAGCCCGCGGGCAATGCATTTGCTGATTATTTCATACGTTCCCGGAATATCGGCAGGAAATAATTTCCCCTTCCCACAGGCTGTCACGGAATATGTAAGTTCATTCAAATGACAAACTGCTCTGCCGCCTGTTATTCGCCGGGCGATGTCAATGCCTTCCAGATGGCATTTTTCAATGTTTAAATCCTTCTTCGCGTCTTGAAAATAACCTATGGATAATGCCGACGGATTTGAACCGTAGAATCTTATCGTCGGCGGTTTCTTGTTGTTGCACGTTTCGAGAAAAACCGCCTCATCTATGGCCATGTTTTCAAAAATGGTATAATTTTGAAAATCGAGCAGTCTCCAGGCCATAACAGAAGATCAATCGCCTTCTTCCTGGGTTATAAAATCGTGATAATTGGATGCGGCAAGAAGGTCTTCAAGTTGATCCAGATTGTCCATTTCAATAACAACCAGCCAGCCGGTATCATAAGGGTCTCTGTTGATAACATTGACATCTTCGAGAATATCCTCGTTAATGACGACAACCGTTCCGCTGACCGGTGAAATTAAGTCTATGACCTCCTTGACGGATTCAATGGAACCGAATGTTTCGTCACGTTCCACATAGGTATCCGTTTCGATAAATTCAACAGAAAGAATATCCCCCAGTCTTTCCTGAGCATAATCCGTAATACCTATCGTGGCCATATTCCCGTCAACTTTTACCCATATGTGTTCGCAACTGTAAATTATATCTTCCGGAAAATCTTTCATGACAGAAAAACCTCTTTCTTCAATTTATAATGACAAGTTTTTTATCCACTTTTGTCAGCTTTTCGCAACTATTTTCTTTCAAAAATACCGTATCTTCTATTCTTATGCCCCAAAGCCCCGGAATATATAAGCCCGGTTCAACGGTAAACACCATTCCCGGTTCTAAAATATCGCCGGAAGTTGACGCAAGACGCGGAAATTCGTGAATGTCCAGGCCGACACCATGACCCGTTCCGTGCACAAAATACCGGCCATACTTCTTACCGAAAACATTCCGTGCGCTTCTATCAATTTCCGCGGCGGGAATGCCGGCCGCGACTTTATCCAAAGCTTTCTCGTAAGCTTCTTTTACTAATTGATAAGCATTTTTTTGCCTGTCTGTCAATTTCCCAAAAGCAATTGTGCATGTTTCGTCGGAACAATAACCTTTGTACCTGATTCCAAAATCAATGACGACAAAATCACCTTTTTTTATTTTTTTGTCCGTCGGACGGGCATGGGGAAGTGACGAATTTGCTCCCGAAGCGACAATTGTTTCAAATGCAACACTATCGGCACCTGATTTGCGGGCAATAATTTCCAACTGGAGAGCCACTTCTTTCTCTGTCCAGCCGGGTTTAATCTGTTCGATTACGGAAGAAACAGAGGAAGAAGAAATTCGGGCAGCCTTTTTCATAAGCGCTATTTCAGTTTCATCCTTGCATGCTCTAAGATTCCTCAATTCATCGGCCAAAGCGATGAATTTCTCCCTCTGAGAGCTACTTGTCAATTTATTATAGGTGGCCAGTGTAACCGAATCCGCTTCAAAACCGATCCGTTTCAGTTTAAGTTTTTTTATCTTCTCCACCGATGCTTTTATCTTATCTGTGCATTCTATTATTGTAATGCCCCTGGTTTCCAGCCGGGCCTGAGAAGTATAACGTCCATCAATAAACAACATGGATTGACCGGCTCCAATCAGTAAAACTCCTTCAGAACCGGCAAATCCGGAAAGATAGCGGATATTGCTCATATTAAAAAAAATCAACCCGTCAATCTTACGAGTTGAAAATATTTCCTGGAGATGGAATGTCCTATATAAAATATTTATTTTTTTAAGCGGCATTCATTTTTATCCTTTCGATATTTTTCAGCCAGGATGAAAGGGTTTTAATAAGATTCTCATTTTTCAAAAACCGAGGTTCTACGGCCAGCTGCTTTGTTCGCAACTCTTTTAATTCATCAAGCATAGCTAGAGCCTGTGCATTGTGAGGTTCTATTTTTATTATTTCATAAAGGATTTTTTCTGCATCCTTTAAATGACCCTGTTCGATATATAATTGAGCCATTGTTACCGTAAGTATTTTCTGTTCGGAAGTACGTTCTTTATATGAAAAATCGATAACAGCCTGGGGATTATGATCATCTTCCAGATAAGACATTTTTTCAATTATCTCCCTGGATCGCTCAATTTCCGGACGCAGAGAAATGAATCTTTCGTAGCAGGCTGCGGCGTCCTGATAAAAACCATTCTCCCGGCAGACATCTCCGGCGCGCTCACAAACGCCATTTAGGCTGTAAATGATTTCCTGTATCGCATCCAGTAACTTCCGCATCTCTTCTAGCCGACCAAGGCCAATAAGAGCGTCACAATAAATACACAGAGCGTCAACATCCGCTGGATAGTTTTGTAAGCGTTCTCCCGCAAGACTTAATATATCAGGAAAATTTTTTTGTCTCAGAAGATTTTCCGCTTCACGCAGAAAGTTATTACGGATCTCTTCAAAATTATTGTTCTTCATTTTTTATCTTATTTAAGAGATAAAATTTTGAGCTGCGTAACATAGCCAATATAGTGTGTCAAGAATTGAAAGATGTATATTATTAGCAGATTATTCCAGTGATTTCAGATAATTTTCCGCTTTTCGACCGAAAGAAGAGTCTGGAGACAACTCCACAACGTTTTGAAACGCTCGCCGGGCGTTTTTATAATCTTTGCTTCTTAAATAACTTTGACCTAATAAATAATATGCATCAAACAGCGATGAATCCTGTTCGACCGCTTTTTTCAAATGAAATATCGCTTCAGGCGTATTACCCTGATCATAATAAACACGGCCAATGTTTTTTTCAATTTGCGGACGTAATGTTGTCATGGGATCGACTTGAAGCGCTTTCTGATAATTAGCTAAAGCGTTTTTGTAATCTTTTTTCGAATAGTAGGCCCATGCCATATTATAAAGGGCAATGGCCGGTGTATCATATAAATAATAGTTGAGAGCCTTTTTAAATTCTCCAATCGCATCGTCCCATAAACCCTGCTCCGAATATACTATGCCGAGAAAATTATGAGCCTCGGAATAATTTTTGTCGATGGATATCGCCTTTTTAAATTCCTCAATGGCTTTTTCCTGCATCCCTTTACCATGATAAGCCGACCCTAAATAATAATGAACTTTCGGATTACCAGAATAATATTTTTCTGATTCAAGTAGATTTTTTAGAGCGCTGTTATATTGGCCGGCGCCTAAAAAAGAGATGCCTTTCTTCAAATATATTTCTGATTGCTCTCTGTGCCAGGGAGTAAAAGTGCAGGATAAAAGAAAAATTACAGAAAAAATAAAGAAAAAAATGCCTTTTTCAATCAGCTTCATTATATCAAACCATTCTTAAAATGGAAACCGGGGCAGATAAAAACGTAAAACTCCGTAATAGATCAATCAAGGATTTATTATTTTTTCCGGGCTTTCTCCCTGAACATCACTTTTCAACACTTTGGGAGTCACGAATACCAAGAGTTGTCTCTTTGTCTTGGTTATGCCCTCTGTTTTAAATAACCATCCAAGAACCGGAATTTTTTGCAACCAGGGCCAACCGCTAACAGATGTACTATCCTGAGACTTTAAAATTCCACCAATAACAATTGTATCTCCATCATTAATGACAACCTTTGACTCAACTTCGCTTTTCACAATAGGGGGATTGCCCTGAGGATTCAAATCGGCTTTGGACCAATCAGGCGTATCATTGCTGGCCTTAATTTCCATCGATATTTTTCCGTCAGCCGTTATTTTCGGTGTAACTTCCAGCTTTAATAAAGCTTCTTTAAAAGATACTGTTGCAGGCGAAGTGCCCGACGCAGGGGTTATATAGGGAACTTCATCACCCTGCTTGATAACTGCCTTGATCCCTTCCATCGTCACCACCTTGGGTGCAGAAATTATTTTACCGGTAGAATTGGTCTCTAAAGCTGCCAATTGAGTTTCAAGAAATCCGGTAGCCCCGCCAAAAACAAGACCAATGGCCGGCGATGATACAGCCGACGCAAAATTTACTGCGGCCATTTCTAAAGGATTTCCATCCGTATCGGTAAAACCGATTTGAGGGGGATAAACTTGTGTTTGTTGATTAGTCGTTGACGTACTGCTGCCGCCGGAAACACCCAATCCATATCTCCCGTTGTTGATACGGACTTTCTGTTGATTTCCAAAACCCCACTGAACGCCAAGGTCTCTGACAAACTCTTCGGTGGCCTCGACAATTTTCGCTTCAATCATTATTTGTTTCAACAGACCCTTTTCCGCCAATAAATTTCTCTCTTGGACTTTCCGTTTCTCCGCTTCATCTATGGCGTCAAATTTTGCTTTTTCATCCTTTTTTCTTCTTTCCATAGTTGTAACGATAATGACATTACCTTCTTCTTTTTTAGTCAGACTGTTAATATCCAGTATCGTATCCAGAGCTTTTGTCCAGGGAACATTTTTCATGGAAAGAGTTATATTGCCTTTTACGTCATCGCTGGAAATTATACTGATATTACCGTATTCGGCCATGAGTCGCAAAACACTCTTGATGTCCGCATCCTGAAAATCAAGAGATATTATTCTGTCCGTCATTTTTTTATTGGTATCCTTTTTTACAGGAACCGGCTCTTCATCTTTTTTAACTTCATCAATCGTCTCTTTTTCCGAACTTACTTTTACAAAGGATTGTTTCTTTCCCAAGGATTTCCCCGTAACAGATGTCTTCTTATCCTCGAGACTAAGAATATTGAAATCAATAAAAACATTCTGGCCTTCTTGTCTTATTGAATAAGGAACAACTTTTTTGATAGCAACATTTAGGTAAATCCAATTTTTTCCATTAACCAACTGCTGAGATGGAACAACATTTATAATATTGTTTAATTCCCCCTCTCCCAGAGAACGGCATAAATTTTCTGGAACAACCATATCTTCCAGTTTAATAAGGTAGCTGCCACTGACTTTACTTTTTACATCAATAACCGGTTGTTTGGAAACAACAAGCTGAATCCTTTCTTTTCCGGGTAATTTGGCCAGATAAATATTTTCCAAAGTCCCTGTATTGGCTGTAACCGTTATTTTATTTTCAGAATCTTTAACATCTTCAGTCGGATTGGCAAATGAATTTACCTCGATATATGAAAAAATACCGACAACGATTACAAAGATTATAAAGATTTTGGATAAATATTTATTCATGATCCTACCTCATCTTAATTTTTGCGTAATTTTAAATATACCCGCTTCACTTTTTTATTATCATATTCTTCGACAATAACTCGATCTGCCATAATTTCTACTACTTTGCCATTATGTAATCCGATTCGCGTACCTTTTGATAAAGGATAAAACTTTTTCCCGATATCTTCTACAATGGCAACCCTACCGTCTTCCGAACCGGCAATGCCAACAACTTTATAACTGTCGGCTTCGGCTCTTTGCAAGGGATAGATAGAAGTTGAAGCCGGCTTGCTGTCTATCGGTTTCTTCACAGCTGTTTCCACAACAATAAAAGGGCGGAAAGGATCTGTTTTACCTGCCGGATTATAACTATAGGATTCAGTAGAAGTTGACGCCCAGGGAGAAACAGGAACAGGCCGATCTTTATCTTGAGCCTGAACTGTTGTTCCCGCAGGAGCAGGGCTGAGCTGATTTGTAGCGGGAGATTTGGTCCCTGCAGCCGGCGTAGGCTGGTTTTTACTCTGATCGGGAGCCGTTGTTGATGTTGAAACGGGTTTTGCCTGGCTTTGAGCAGGAGCCTTTGTCTCGACAGCTGGCGCAGGCTGGTTTTTACCCTGTGCAGGAGCTTTTGCAGGCGGGGGCTTGACTTGGCTCGGAGGATTGGCTTTTGAAATGCCGAGAATCTCTTTTGCGGAATCGATAATACTTTTTACATCAAATGAAAAAGCAACATTTGATGAAAAAAGTACAATCACAAAAGCACTTATAAAAATGAGTTTACTTTTTTTCATTGGGTTTCTCGCCTGGTTTCTCACTGGCTTTTTCTTTTTTCTCAATAAACATATACGTTTTTATTATACAGTTTGATGTAACCATATTTGTCCCTTTGGAATCCTTTGAATCGACCTTATTCATAGTAATATCCGAAACGTTTACAATCCTGGGCAATTTGGCCAACTTGTCAAAGAAAAACAAGGTGTTTTGATAAGTACCAGTTACAGATACGGCAACAGGTATTTCTTCATAGAAAGGCTCCGGAGCCTTGGCAGCTCCTTTTCTACTTTCAACGATTTTGGCAATATCATCCGGCAGCTTTTTGGTTTGTTCAGCCTTGGCCTGATCAGAAGGCTGTTTAGCTGCCGCTGCAACATTTTTCTCTTTCGATTTATCAAGCATCTTGGGCACGGAAGCCTTCGGTTCAAACAATAAAAATCCCACTCCGGCATCCTTGCCCGCTGATGAGATGGAATGGAAAAGAGTGGGGATTTCCCGCTGGTCGGGAAGCTTTAACAATGCCGTTTTATATCTATCCTTCAGGCTCGCTACATCAGCCATGTATTGATTAATCTGATCGGCAATCTTATTTTTTCCTGAAATTTTTTCCTGCATGTCGTGAAGTTTTACCTGCATATCAGATCGTTTATCAAAAGCTGCCTGTAAAAAGTAAAACCAGTATAAAGCACCTATAATGGCAAAAATGCCCACTATCGCAGCAATCTTGGTTCTTATAGGCATTTTCTTTATGGTGTTTAAATCAATGGCCATATATCAGAATCCTTTTTTTAGAACGCAGGCAAAATTAAACTGTTGTAATGTATTCCCTGAAATATCCGTCTTTTTCGAAGATATCAAATCAACCGATTTTATCGGTTCGAAATTTTCTATGCTTTTCATAAAATCCGCAACAGCAATATTATCCCTCCCGATACCTTCAATATTGAAACTGTCCCCTTTCTGAGTTATCTTGACAAGCCAGATATCCTTGGGAGGTACAAGCGTAGCTAAACTGTCCAGAGTTTTTACAGGGGCAAGACGGTTTTCTTCCAATGTTGAGATCACTGCTAATTTCTCTGAGAATTCTTTTTTGTCTTTCTTATACTTTTCCAGATCACTTATTTTTCTATTCAGGTCCTCTATAATTTTTTCTGATTCACTTATCTGAGCTTCCAGATTATTTACCGAAGCATTCACCCATGACCATACCAAACCAAGCAAAAGAATATACACAACAAGAGAGCCGACAATGATAACTATTTGACTTCTGAAAGTGTCTTTTTTTGCTTTCTCGTGATAGGGTAAAAGATTAATCTTAATCATTTGTCGCCTATTTTCCTCAAGCCCAAGCCTATGGCAGTTGCCGCAACTGGGTTAATGTTTTCTAAGTCTTTAGCGTCAATATTCTTTTTATTATAATTAATTTTTAAAAAGGGATCTATTATTTCGGTTTTGACATTCAACATTTCTGATAAATGTTTAGCCAAATTGTAAATTTTTGCAGAACCTCCGGCAAGCAATACTTTCTTAATATCTTCGCCGCCGAATGTTGAACGAAAATAATCAATGGATCTTTCAATTTCCATGCAAATCGGCTGGGCAAGTTCCAAAATGCTGTTTTTTAAATCCAGATTTTCCCCTTCGCTGCCATTGGGCAGACCTTCGATTTTTAGTTTCTCGGCCTCATCAAAAGTTACTTTATGTTTTTCCTGCAAACTCTCAGTTATTGAATTTCCGGCCAAGGCAAAGTCTCTTGTAAAAACTGACATGCCGCCTTTAACAACATTAATGCCCGTCGTACTGCCTCCTATATTAATAAGGACAACAATATCTTCATCATCAAATTCGTAATTGGCGCTATATAAAGTTTCTAAAACGAAGGGAGCGACATCGATAATCTCAACACTCTGCCCCGCTGAAGTTGCCGCTTCTAGATAACTGTTAATAATTTCTTTTTTTGCGGCAACAATAATAATATCCATTTGATTGGGATTGTAATTATTTTCACCCAGTATCTGGAAATCATAATTAACATCATCCATGCTTTCAAAAGGCAAATACTTGCCTGCCTCATCGCGAATTAAATCACGCAATTCTTCCTCATTCATTTGTTCCAGTGTAACTTTTTTAATGATGACGGAATTGCCCGCCAGCGAAGTCACGATTCCCTTTCGACCGCACTTGGAAAGTTTGAAGATTTCTTTAATTTTAGCAGAAAGAGTGACGGCATCAGCCAGAATACCATCTACGATTACACCTTTGGGCAAGGGAACCTCTGTAAAACGATTAAGATAATGTCCCTTGGAATTGCTTATTACTTCGGCTAATTTGATTGAGCTTGAGCCTATGTCTAATCCGACAAGACTTTTTTTCCCTGAAAATATTTCTTTTAAATCAAGCATCAATACACCATCATATCAACTGAGCATTCTTTATTTATTTTGCCCATCGGTAAACAACGTCACCTTTGTTAACCATTCCTAATTCATTTCGGGCTATTATTTCTATGTAATTAATATCGTTACGTAATAACAGTATCTTTTTTTTCAATTCGTTATTTTCGGCTGTTATTTTTTCCGTTTGAAAGTGCAAATCGGCCAATCTTTTACTCATCAAATAATTATCAACAATTCCTCTGTTTCCAAAAGTTATCAAAACAGCCATTAACAAAAGAAAGACAATTAAGTATCTCCCTAATTTCATTTTAAGTCAATCTTTCTCCTGTTAAAATCCAGTAAGTACAAAAATTATTTATATTATGTTTTGCTTATGGAAATACTTCTTCGTAAGGCTTTTGTAATGCTTTAGCAACTTTTAATTCAGAATTTTTTCTCGTGGAGAATCCCCTTTCCATTTTAGAGATAGTCTGAGGAGTTAATCCAGACTTTCTCGCTAATTCAGATATACTTAATGGAATCGTCTCTCGAAATTTTTTTACTTGATTTTTCTTTATATTACCTGTCATAGATAAAGCGAAACCTCACGTGCTTTATATAAAGCTCTAATTTTAAATAAAAGTCAAGAAATATTTTTAATATTGATTAATATTACTTAATATTAATCAATATTAAGTAATCATAAACGGAATACATTACAAGTGAAACTCCCCGCGGCAAGCCGCGGGGTATCCAAAGGAACTTGCGCCCCTGGGAGCGGGAAATTAGACCCACAATTATCCCGCTCGGCTTCGCCTCGGGGATAATTCGACCATCAAATTTCAGTGCACTTCGTTTCTGAAATTTGGGTCTCATTAAAATATTATGAAAAAATCAAATAATGATGGATTTATTATTTATGAATATTATAAAAGCACACAGAAAATTTAATTGATTTTATAACTATTTATGATGAAGGTAATTTCTGCTGCGGCTCACCTAAAATAAACTGGCCGCTTACAATCCACTCTTTTAATATATTGGCAATTTGTTTTGCCTTGTAATAACTGGACAGCGGAGCAGTGACAACTTTTTTTCCTTCTATGATAATTGTTCCACTGCGCAAATCTTTATAGCTTACTTCTGCCAAAGGCTTGGGGTTGCCTTTTGGATAATCCATGCTGTAATCAAAAATCTGCGTATAGATATCCTGATCTTTTACAGCAGTATAGCGCGCCATTTCTTCATCCAGGATAGGAATGGGAATGCCTATTCCTACAAATAAAGAGACGCCATACCCCTGAAAGCTGGCTCCGGTCAGCCATTCCGGCGCCATTTCCTTTAAATTACCGATAACCGCAATGGTTCCTGCTCCTGACTTGGGAACACCATTAGTGCCACGGGTAACATTGGGATTGTGCTGTGTTCCAGGCCAGGCAACAAAACCCTGCGCTCCGCCTAAAAATATTCGTGTTCCGATACCTATCGTTCTATAATAGGGATCATTAAATAAAGGACTTAATTGCCCTGATGTCGAGTACGACGCGTTGGCCATTTGCGGACGAAGCATTCCCATATATGTGTAAATGGTTCTGTCAGACAGATTCACAGCGCAATTATAATTCTGATAAGCGTTGCGCGGATTAAATAATATCGCGTTTGGCAAATCTTTTATGGTAATATTTCTTTCATATTTGCGAGCCGGATAACAATCCGTTCCGTAACCCTCGGCACGCAGTTTGACAACATTGCCGGCAACAAGATCTTCAATAACATGACCTCCTCCGTAATTAAATTCGCCGGGATAAACACTATTGAGGGGGTCATTCTCTGCAACTTCCGTCGCCCCGATGAAACAATCAACAGCGGCAATGCCGCCATAGGCCGCAACATCATTCAACCAGACTTTCGATGCCCGAATGCGCGGTGACGTATGGCCGAAATTGATAAACGCACCCGAGGAACACATTGGACCGAAAGTTCCGGTGGTCACAACGTCTATTTTACGGGCAGCTTCAACGTCGCCATGCCTTTCGACAACATCAATCATCTCCTCAGCGGTGACAACAACTGCACGCCCTTCTTTTATCTTATCATTTATTTCGTTTAATGTTTTCTTAACTTTAAATTTTTTCATAATTACTTTAAGATTAAAAATATTTACGGGTATTTTATATCACTGTTTAACATCAATTGCAAAACTTAAGCTGCAAACCAATCTTTTATCTATAATTGATATCAGGTGTGGCCGAATCCACCGCTGCCTCTGGCCGTATCATTCAATTCGGACGTTTCCACCCAATCCGCCCGAAAAGCTTTCTGCACTACCATCTGAGCCAGGCGAATCCCCCTTTTAATGATAAAAGGCTTGTCACCATGATTGATAACAATCAATCCTATTTCTCCTCGATAATCAGCATCAATTGTCCCCGGAGAATTGACCAGTGTTATTCCATTTTTCAAAGCCAGACCGCTACGCGGCCTTATCTGAGCTTCATAGCCTTCGGGTAGGGCAATGGCAATACCCGTTGCGATTTTTTTTATCTGTCCGGGTAAAATTACTTCTTCATCAGACACGGCAGCAAAGATATCCATTCCGGCAGCCTGATTAGTCATGTATTGAGGAAGGGGAATATCTTCATTCCCTGGTAGCTTCTGAATGAAAATCTTTACTTTCTCCATTTTATCAAGACCGGATTTCTTCATGCGTAAAATTTAAGCACCAGAGATATATTTTTTTTAAAGGAAAGAGCCGGTCTGTATTCGCTTGTTTTACGAATACAGACCGGACTATTTTTTGGATGATAACCGCAAAAAATTATTTAACTTCGGCATCCAATGCTTCCTTGCGGCTGAGACGCATCTTGCCGGACTTGTCGATTTCCAGCACCTTCACCATGACTTCGTCTCCTTCCTGCAATACATCGGTAACCTTGGCAATTCGTTCTTTGGCAATCTGCGAAATATGCAAAAGACCTTCTGTTCCGGGCAGAATTTCGACAAACGCACCGAAATCAACGATCTTCTTGACCGTGCCGCGGTAAATCTTGCCGACTTCCGCTTCTTCAGTCAGCCATTTCACCATCGCCACTGCGCGGGCAGCCGCTTCAGCATCAACTGAAGCAATCGTTACCGTACCGTCGTCCTCGACATCAATGGTAACGCCTGTTTCACTGATAATCTGACGGATATTCTTACCGCCGGAACCGATTACCGTACGCACCTGATCTTCCTTCACCTTAACGGTAGTGATGCGCGGCGCATAAAGCGAAATATCCTGACGCGGAGCAGCCATCGTTTCGCGAATTTTACCGATGATGTGCATACGTCCGGCTCTCGCTTGAGCCAATGCCTTGCGCAGAATATCTTCTGTTAGTCCGTCGATTTTGATATCCATCTGCATGGCCGTCACGCCTTTTTCAGTGCCGCAAACCTTAAAATCCATATCTCCGGCATGATCTTCATCGCCTAAAATGTCGGATAAAATCACGACTTCATCGCCTTCTTTGAGGAGCCCCATGGCGATGCCTGCGACGATATCCTTCACCGGAACGCCGCCATCCATTAAACACAAAATACCGCCGCATACCGTGGCCATCGAAGACGATCCGTTGGATGACAAAATTTCCGAAACAATCCGGATGGTATAAGGAAATGCTTCCGGAGCCGGCAGCACAGGTACGAGCGCCTTGCGGGCCAAAGCGCCATGACCGATTTCTCTCCTGCCCGGACTGCGCAGCGACTTGGCCTCACCCACACTGTAGGGAGGGAAATTGTAGTGCAGCAGAAACGACCGCGTTTCCTCGCCGCCGACATAATCCATACGCTGTTCATCAGCAGATGTACCCAATGTGAGAGCCGCCAGTGCCTGCGTCTCACCGCGATTAAACAATGCCGAACCGTGAGCGCGAGGCAACACACCAACTTCCGAACTGATGGGACGGATATCCGTCGAAGAACGGCCGTCAATTCTCTTTTTTTCCTGAAGAATCATCTCGCGCAAAATGCGGGATTCAAGATGTTCAATAATCGCGGCTACTTTCTTGCAAAGAAGGGCATCATCCGCACCAATTTTTTTAATAACGGTTTCCCGGACGCTGCCCAGTTTGCTGTAACGTTCCAGTTTACGGGGCAGACGATAACCTTCTTTCAATCCCGGCAGGGCTTCGGCGCGTACTCGGGCGATAAGCTCTTCATCGGGCGCAGTTTCTTCCACTGATCTTTTTGTTTTGCCAATCGCCGCCTGTATCTGATCCTGCAAATCAATGACCGGACGAATGGCTTCCAGTCCGAATTTAATCGCATCAACAATGATATCTTCCGGAACCTCCCTGCCTTCGCCTTCCATCATGACCAGTTCCACGTCATAGGGACGTCCTGATTTTCCGGGCGCGACTTTGCGTCCCACCAGGAAAAGACTCATCTCACTTTCCTTCATTTTTTCCGGTGATGCGTTGGCGACAAATTCACCGTTGATCCGGCCGATACGGACACCGGCAATCGGACCTTTAAAGGGAATATCTGATATCCCCAAAGCGGCGGATGCGCCGATCATGGAAGCGACATCAGGATCATTCTCCTTATCCACAGACAGGAGAGTGGCTACTAATTGTGTCTCTGAAAAATATCCTTTGGGAAACAGGGGACGAATCGCACGGTCAATAATGCGCGATGTCAGAATTTCCTTCTCGTTGGGACGGCCTTCACGTTTAAAAAAACCTCCGGGAATTTTACCCGCGGCAAAAGTCATTTCCTGATAGTCCACCGTTAAGGGCAGAAAATCCACGCCTTCACGTGCACTTTTCATCGAAACTACAGTAATTAATACAACTGTATCGCCATAGTAAACAAGCATGGCCCCATCAGCCTGCGCGGCAACATAATTCGTCTTCAATGATATATTCCGCCCGGCAAAATC
>CAYMWM010000043.1:12084-26158 GCA_964394185.1 uncultured Smithella sp. | reverse complement strand
GTACAACAAAGTCCCATTTTTTCATACCGTTTTCCCCTGTTTCAATGCCGTGAGAAATTGCCTGAAATACCAGTAGTGATAGCAGCGTGTGCCCTTGACGGGAACACGGCACAATTCCAGCGGATGGCGATTGATATAGGTGCAGCGCTGGGTGCTCAGGCCGAACCGGTAACCGGTCTTTTGTGCCGCACGCGTTTCCTTTTTGTTTGTGAAATCAAACCGGCTTTTTTACGGGTAAAGGCCAATGCGCCGGGAGTTACATTTTGCAGGAAGACCTTCCTTTGAGCCAGTCTTCTTTTTCACAGGGGCAGATTTTCTTTTTCAGGATTTCATCCAGGGTTTTGCACAGACCCATGTGACAGGCTTCTCTTAGATCGTTGCAGCCCTGCTCTCTGTTTTTCCCCATATTCAGGTAAGCGATTCCCCTGTTTCGGTAAGCAATGGCCGAAGGTTCCAAAATGATTGATTTATTGTAATTCTCGATTGCGCGTTCATATTGTTCGGTTTTTGCGAAAACACGTCCCATGTCCAGGTGGAGTTCGTAATCAGCGGACGCTGTCTTGGGTTTCAGTTTGAAGCATTGGTTGAAATCTTCCAAGGCGCGATTGTATTCGCCGATTTCAATATAAGCCTCCCCTCTTGTTCTGTAGTACGAATAGGCATTCTCAGGGTCCAGAGAAATAATCAGATTATAATCTTCAATGGCATTTTCATATCGGCCTATACTGCTGTATGCTTCAGCCCTTTTTTTGTAAAGTTTGTTCGTGGGTTTCAGATTAAGGGATTTACTGTAATCCTCAATGGCAAGTTCGTGTTTGCCGGTTAGAGAATAGGCGGCGGCTCGGCTTTCATAGGCGTCGGCGTAATCAGGTTTTTGGTTTATGGCATTGGTCAAATAATCGATGGCCGTGGCTGATGGCAGGTTTTGATTATTGGCCATTAAAAACAAGCCTTCCGGTGAATTCAGAAATTTTTTGAATCGGGACAAAAGGCCTATGACCTCCTTGGCGTTGCCTTTTTCAAAAACTCTTTGCATATCCTGTCGAGCAGATTCCGGCTGTTCCCGAATCCATGCCTGCAATGAACCGTCTTCCCAATACTTTTTATAGTCCGGATGCGCCTTGCTGATTTTAATCGTATCCTGGTCATTCGCGTCGGGTTCTCCGAATGAAAGAATCATTTTTTCACTATCGATACTGTATCTCCCCAGCCTTTGAAGTGCGCTCTGTCCTAAAAGCATGGGTGCGTGTATGGAACTGGCAATGCTGCATGCAACGTCGTGCAGTTCCATGTCTCCGATTTTGAGTGATCTCAGCCTAAATCTATAGCTCTTTACCGTGGAACCGTCTGCAAACCGGTAATATTGACCGGGCAGCATCTCTTCTTCAGTAATGGTTTTTGCTTTGTATAAGGTTAAGGCAATGTCCGGAGAAATGGAAACATCCGCCGCGCCGCTGTCGAGAATCAGGCGAATCGCCAGGACACCGTTTAAGACGACAGGGACCTCGAAGACTCCGCCGGTTTTTGTCAAACTGACTTCATTCCTCATTGCGGTGCTTGATGAAACCATCATGAGCGTGGCCAATGTGATGAAGAGAACCATTTTTATGGAATATGAAAAACCTTGACAGGATTTCATCAGGGGGATCTCCTTTCGCCTTATGTCTATAATAAAGTTGTATCATAACAACATTTTTCAAGAAAAAGATGGGGCAAGTTTATTGTTATTCATTCATTTCAGAACATTTTTTTGAAAAGGAAATATAGGAACATTAATTTTTTTTGTCAAGTTAAAGTAAGCAAATTTTTATCTTGTAAATATTCCAATATCTGGTATTTTAAAACATTAAATCATTTTTGTTTGTTTCGTTCCGGGAATTATTATGTAAGGATTCCTGCGAACCAAACGGTCGAAAATAAGGAGAGAAATGAAATGAAACTGAAATTGCTTTCCATTTCTGTATTCATATTTGCATTCACATTGCCTTCATTCTGTTTTTCAAAAGAACCGGATCCTAAAGAATGGGAATATTATGGAAAAGACAGCACGGGAGGCGTTTTTTATTGCAGCAGAGTCACAGCCGGCAAATCATCCGGTATCATACCTTTCAAGATTTATTACCGCGTAACGGATAAGGAGAGGAAGGAACGGGTCGAAAATGTAAAGAAATATGATCCAAGGAAGTCCGTTGAATACCATAAGTACGACCATGATATCAGCCAGGTTGAAATCGATTGCGGGAATAAACTTGCCCGGATGGAGGATTTTGCAGAATATGACCATCAAGGTAAAGCATTAAAATATGATATCAACGGCGATATGGAATGGAAAAAAATTCCGCCGGACAGCGTCATAGAAGCATTTTACAAAAAACATTGTGCTCCCGGGCAGAAACCGTCAGGGAAGAAGTAACTTATCCTGAAAAGACTAGTCGGGATATGAATTTCATATGCAGAGAGGAAGGAATCAGTCGTGAAAAAGTTTTTTTGTGCAGTCATTATTATTCTTGTGGTCTTATTGAATGTTACCTTAGCAAAGGCCGCGGTTCCGAAAGTCGTGCTCAAGCAGGACAAGGCGGTCGTGACCATATATGTGAAAGATAAGGATGGAATACAATCGGTTGCCGGAACCGGTTTTATCATCGACTCCGATGGAATCGTTGCCACGAACTATCATGTCATTTCAAAGAGCCTGAAAAACGGCGGGACTTTATTTGTTAAAACGGCGAATGACAATTTTTCCCCCTTCACGGAAATCATCAATTATGACGAAGAAAATGATGTCGCACTGTTTAAAATTGAAGGCAAAGAACTGCCGACGGTCAAACTTGCCAAAAATTATAAACCGGAGCGGAAAAAAGATACCGTTGTCGTGGGCATTCCTGTAGATCTGGAGACTGCGAAAACAGACAGCGTCATCAGCGGAATCAACGGAAAAGATGAGATATTTCAGATATCATCACCCATCTCCGCGGAAAGCAGCGGCAGTCCGGTTTTTAATGCAAAGGGCGAAGTTATCGGCGTGGCCACTTTTGTTCGTGAGGCAGGACAGAATTTAAACTTTGCCGTTCCGGTGAGACATGTTGAAAATCTCCTCAAGGGGAACAAGAAGACTGTAAAGAACGAAATTATTGCATCCAGGAAGTTGACCATTCCCGCGCAGTCATCGAAGCAGGGCTTGGGGCAGAAACTGGAATTGAACGGAGGAGATTTGTACTTCACTTCATCCATCAGTTTATATGAAGCAAACAAACTCGGGTCGTATTTGGTCGAAAAACAATTCTTCGAAGGAATGCCTCTGGCCATCCAGCTCAACAAGGATTGCTCGATTTACCAATTCAGGCTGGCATTGAATAAGGAAGTTGAAGTCAGTGAAGAGGATATGAAAATATTCAAATCTTTTTCCCGGGAATTGTCCAATAATGTGTTCGGCGGCAGCCCGGTGGAAATTCATTTATGCGACGAAAATTTTCAGACAAAAATAAATTTCAAGTTTGAAGCGCCTCCAATGACCATTGCTTCGGCGACCCGTCAGGGTGTAACGGAAGACACATGGTACGACGGGGAATCAACCCTTGCGTGCGACGGGAAATGCGCCGAATCCCGAAAAGCCATTGAATATCTGAACGAAGCCATTAAGCTGCAGCCGGATTCAGCCGAGGCATACAACCGCAGGGGAATTGCCTACGATAACCTTGGACAGCATCAACGTGCCATTGAAGACTTTAATGAAGCGGTCCTCCTGCCCGCGAATAATGCCGATACCTACTTTAACCGGGGGAATGCCTATGTCAATCTGAAGCAGTATCAGAAAGCTATCGAGGACTTTAATGAGGCCATCCGCCTGAAACCGGATTTAGCCGTAGCCTACAACAACCGGGGCGATTCTTATTCCAATATCGGGCAGCATGAGCAGGCCATCAAGGACTTCAGTGAGGCTATCCGCCTAAAACCGGATGATCCCGACGCCTATTACAACAGAGGATGTTCCCTGGACAGCCTAAAGCAGCGTGAGCAGGCTATTAACGATTATAGCGAAGCCGTTCGCCTGAAACCGGATCATGCCGATGCCTATTATAACATGGGCAATGATTACGCCTATTTAAAAAAATACGATCAGGCCATCCATAAGCTTAGTGAAGCCATCCGCCTGAAACCGGATTTTGCCAATGCCTACAACAACAGGGGACTGTATTATTTCATGCGGGAGAAAGTCGATTCCGGCTGTTTCGATGCCCGTAAAGCATGTGAGCTGGGGGTCTGCAGAACACTGGAACTGGTCAAGGCCAAAGGATACTGCCAGTGATTCTGCTGTTGCTTTAGAACAGATTTTCTTTGACGACCGGCCATTTTCAATTCAAAAAATATTCCTGCCGGGATGTATTCTGCTCATGTTAACTTTTGCAGGACAGAGCCAACCAGGAAACAAGATTAGACCTGAAATATTCGCTGGAGGAATCAGGCGATATCAGGCAAATAATGCTCTCCATCATTATTTCCTTACTGTGGTTGCATCAACCGTTCAATGGAAACAATATCCAGGAATATTGGAATTAAACCGCCTGTTGTGCAGGTCATGGTTTGACCTGCTTTTTATGAAGCAGCTTGTATTTTCACTGCATGCTTTTATTATTCCGGACTGATATGTTATCCGTATGGTATGCCGATGATAATCATAACTTTCAGTCTTCTGAATTTTATTCAGAAAGGGATGATACAAAACGAATGAAAAGAAATCATGTTTATTTTATCATTATACTTTTAATCATTGCCGGCTTTGCAGCCTTTGGCCGCATAGCCGGCAATGATTTTATTAATTTTGATGATCAGGGATATGTCACCGAAAATTATCACATACAGAAGGGGATGAATCTTCAAACGGTCAAATGGGCGCTTACCACAACGTATTTCAGCTACTGGCATCCCCTGACCTGGCTTTCCCACGCATTGGACTGGAGCTTATTCGGGGCGAATGCGGGCGGTCATCACCTGGTCAGCCTGCTCCTGCATATCGGCGCGGCTGTCTTTCTGTTTCTCTTTCTGAATAAAACAACAAACCATCTCTGGCCTTCCGCTTTTGCCGCGGCTTTTTTCGCGCTGCATCCCCTGCGGGTGGAATCCGTGGCCTGGGCCTCGGAGCGCAAAGACGTGTTGAGTATGTTTTTCGCCATGGCGTGTCTGTATGCCTACGCTTTTTATGCTCAAACCACAAAGGTATCCCGTTATTTTCTGTGCCTGATATTATTCACTCTGGCCTTAATGTCCAAGCCGACGATGGTCACACTGCCCTTTGTCCTGATGCTTGTGGATTACTGGCCGCTGTATCGCTGGCAAAAAGCATGGGAGGGACAGGGCAAGGGTATTCATCCGGTTGCCGGGCTGATTCTGGAAAAAATTCCCCTGATCTGCCTGGTGATTGCCGTCAGTCTGCTTACTTTCTGGGCGCAAAATGAGAAAGGAACTGTAGCATCGGTAGCGACCATATCGTTTATTGACCGCGCATTTAATGCAGTTCTATCCTATGCTGCTTACCTGGGGAAAACCATCTGGCCTGTCCATCTGGCGGTGTTTTATCCTTACGAGCTGCCCCTGCCGCTGTGGAAAGTTCTGATTTCCGGCTTTCTTCTTATTTTCATCACGCTGGCCTCCCTATATTACATTAAGAAGCTGCCTTTTTTATTTGTCGGCTGGCTTGTATACATGGGAACGCTTATTCCGGTCATCGGACTGGTGCAGGTCGGTTCCCAGGCAATGGCTGACCGTTACACGTACATGCCGTCTATTGGCATTGCATTCATGCTGGCATGGGGTATTCCGTATCTCATCAGGCCGGAGCATATCCGCAGAAAGGTTTTATTCCCTGCAGGAATAGCCGTTCTTATCTTACTATTCGCTCTCACCTGGAAACAGTGCGGTTACTGGAAGCACAGTATAGAACTTTGGAATCATGCCCTACAGGTTACAAAAAACAACTTTATGGCTCATGGCAATCTGGGGCTTGAATTATTTAATAAAGGGAAAACAGATGAGGCTCTCCTCCATTATCAGAAAGCCTTGCTGTTTAACCCCAATTTGCCCATCGTCTATGAAAACAGAGGGGTCGCCTATGTTAAACTTGGTCAATATCAGCAGGCTCTTGAAGATTTCAGGAAAGCCATTTTGATTAGTCCTGATTATGCCGACGCGTACTATAATATGGGTACCACTTTAGTTAAATTATCACGCTACCAGTCGGCTATCGAAAAATTTAACGAAGCCATCCGTTTAAACCCTTCTTTCAGCAATGCTTACTATAACAGAGGCCTTGCTTATCATCAAACCGGGCGGTATCATAACGCCGTTGATGATTTTACCCGGGTTATTTCATTTAGGCCTGATTACGCCGATGTCTATTACAACAGGGGAAGCACTTATAGCCTCCTGGGTCAATATCAGCAGGCCATTGAGGATCTGAGTACAGCGTTACGTCTCAAACCCGATGATTATTCCGCATATTTCAACAGGAGTAATGTTTATATCAGTCTTGGTCAGTATCAAAGGGCAATTGATGATTTGAGCGCGGTGATCAGATTGGCGCCCAACTCGTTCGACGCTTATAACAATCGAGGAGTTCTCTATATTCAACTTGGCAGGTATCAGCAGGCTTTGAGTGATTATGCCAACGCTATACAAATCAAGCCCGATTATGCTGATGCCTGGAACAACAGGTCGTTTCTTTATTTCAATATACAGGATATCGAATCCGGCTGCAGATGCGCAAAAAAAGCCTGTGAACTGGGCACATGTAAGACAATAAAATGGGCGCAAGAAAACGGATACTGTCACTGATAATTTCATCTTTCAAAGGTTAAACTTCATTTAAATGGAATCCGGACATTCTGGATAAGCGGTTTTTTTCAACCGGTCATCACTTAAAATACGGCTGAACTCTTGCTTGATTTATGATATAAAAATATAATTAAACCATTATGCTGAATAAAATAAATATTAATCCTGCAAAACGGAATCTTTTTGTTTATGCCATCCTGGCCGCGGTCACTCTGGCTGTGTACTGGCAGGTCAGTCAGTTCGACTTCATCAATTACGATGATAACGTTTACATTACCGAAAACGGTCATATAAAATCCGGGATAACACTCGACGGATTGCGCTGGGCTTTCTCTACAAAATATTTCGGTTTATGGAATCCCCTTGTCTGGATTTCCTTCATGGTGGATTATCAGCTATTCGGTCTGAATGCCTCGGGTTATCATGTCATTAACCTCATCCTGCACATACTGAGCGCTTTGCTGCTCTTCTGGCTTTTTCACCGCATGACACAGGCTTTGTGGCAGAGCGCGTTTGTCGCCGCGCTTTTTGCCTTGCACCCGCTTCATGTGGAATCAGTTGCCTGGATTGCCGAGCGAAAAGACGTCTTGAGCGCATTTTTCTGGATGCTGACTTTGTGTCTGTACGTCTATTACACGGAAAAGCCGGTTTTAAAACGATACCTGCCGGTTACGCTGACTTTTATTCTTGCGCTTTTAAGCAAGCCTATGACCGTTACGCTGCCAGTGATTATGATATTGCTTGATTTCTGGCCTCTGGATCGTCTGCAATCACGGAAGGCCGCCATACAGGAGCAGGTCATCGGCCCCGCCGCCGCGGATAAAGGAAAAAAGAATCAAAAAACTATGAAGGAAACGTTTCCGGAAAACATAGCGCCTCCCGTTGCTCCAGTAACACCGGAACAGAAAATCGCGGGATTCATTCCTTTATGGCAGTTGCGGGAAAAGGCAGCATTTTTTATTTTATCGGCGGTTGTTTCCGTCATTGCGGTTTACACCCCTGATAACGCGTCTTTTCAGCTCATCCCTTTTGAGATCAGAATCATCAATGCTCCCGTGTCTTTTTTAACTTATCTGGAAAAGACGTTTTTCCCACATGACATGGCAGTCCTTTATCCTGTTGCGAATCACATAGCGGCATGGCTGGTCATAGCGGCAGCACTTTTAGTTATCTTAATCAGTGTTGCTGTTATCATGACGGCAAAACGCATGCCGTATCTGTTTGTCGGATGGTTCTGGTACGCGGTCACGATTTTTCCCGTTATCGGGATCATTCAGATTGGGCGGCATCTGGCGGCCGACCGCTATCATTATCTGCCCTCCATCGGCATAGCCGTTGCGATGGCCTGGGGAATTCCTGCATTAATGAAAAACGGCCAGACAGGAAAAAAGATTTTGTTTCCGGTAGGCGTTGCGTTTCTGGCCTTTCTGGCCTTTTTAGCCTGGCGGCAGTGCTCATACTGGAGGAGCAGTATCGAACTCTGGAGTCACGCTCTTCAGGTAACCGAGAATAACGATTACGCGCATAACAATCTTGGCACGGCGCTTTCCGATGCCGGAAAGCTGGAGGAAGCTGTTAAACATTACAATAAAGCCATCGCACTGTCGCTTGATGATCCCGATTTCATCAACAACAGGGGAAATGCCTATGCCAGAATGGGCAGGTATGAACCCGCCATTGCCGATCTTAACAAGGCCATCAGCCTGAATCCAGCATATATGAAAGCCTATGTCAACCGTGGGAATGCTTATGCCGCTGCCGGTCAATATCAGCTCGCTGTTAAGGATTACGATGAAGCCGTCCGGCTGCAACCGGACAGTGTGGATGCCTACTACAATAGGGGATGTACTTATTCCGAAACGGGTCGTTATGATGAAGCCATCAATGATTTCACCCGGGCCCTGGGCCTGGATGCCGGTTATATAAAAGCCTATACCAACAGGGGCGCGGCCTACGCGGCAGTCGGCCGCCTTCAGGATGCCATCGATGACTACAGCGAAGCCATCCGTCTGAAACCGGATAATATACCGGCCTATTACAACAGGGCGATTGTCTATCTTCAGCAGGGCAGACAGAATCAAGGCTGTTCCGACGCGCACAAAGCTTGCGATCTGGGCAATTGCGGGATACTGGTATCGGCCAAAAGCAGGGGATACTGCCGCTGAAGTACGCGGGTTCAGCCGGGTATTTTTGATTCAGCTGAAAAAAATAATATGATGAATTAATAAAGGGTAAATGAAAAATCTCTACAGACCGGAAAATGAAGTCGAGTTGTCGCTAATAAAAAGTATTCTAAAAAATGAGAATATTCCGTATTTTGTAAAGAATGACCATTTTGGCTCATTATATATTGGCCTACAAATTGACCTTTTTAATGCAAGAATGATTATGGTTGACGAAGAAGATTATGATAGGTCAAAAAAATTAATAGCCGATTTCCTTGACAAAATTAAAGAAGAACCGGACGCTCAAAAATTACAATATTCATTGTTTGATAAAATAAGAATGGTATCTGAGGCATTTATCTTTGGGTGGATTATTCCGGGAAAGAAGAAAATAAATAAATGAAAAATTCGGTAAGCCTGACACCTGAACTCACAACGTGACATTCATGCTCATCAGCCTGATGGAATCATTAAATAACACGTAGATGCTTTTGTCCGTAACAACTTTCTCGACAAAACCCACCCCGAAAACCGGATGATTGATTACATCGTTGACCTTGAAAGTTTCGCTGATTGAATAATTCCGCACGGGTGTTCCCGGTGGCATGTTGCGGCTTTTGAGATTCCATTGCAGGGGCGCACGATTAAGCGCCACTTTCGCGGCCGGTTTTTTAGCCCCGGTTATGCCCGGAGTGCGCGGGGTTGCAGGCTTTTTCGCGGCAGGCAACGTTCCCCGATATTTGTGTTCCGCGCCGCAGGTCTTGCATTTTACACGGCTCACCATACCATCCACTTTGAACATCACAACATGAGCCAGCACTAATTTGCATTTTAGACAATAAGCATCAATATTTTCACCGACAGAAGTCATAATCATTCCCTTAGTATTTTATTTTTAAAATTCGAATTCCAGAAACAACAGAACAAACGGGATCCGGATCTTATTCCCCTCGTTCCCATTCAAGGCTTCTATATAACAAAATCTGAAAAAAAGAAATGCAACAGGTAGATTATATATCAGGTATATTAAAATTATGTAATGAAAATTTGTGTGTTGGTTAAATCTTTGCAGATTGAACCTTGATATTTTCAGATTTTTAAGTACTTCGTGGCTGAATAAAATAGCGGGCTCAATCAGAAACCTGTCCGGCGTATGCCGGATGATTGAACCCGCTTAAAAGTCTTTTCAAATAACCACTGGAAAAATCAGCCGCCTGTTTTATTTGGCGGTCTGCTCCGCGACCTTTCCTGAAACCGCTTCAGCCTGTGCCACCATGCGTTCCATGAGTTCCTTGACGGTGGGAATATCCTTGACCAGACCCGTGACCTGACCCACTGTGAGCCAGCCGCGCTCAGTGTCGCCTTCCTGGGTGGCGAGGTTCAGGGACTCGAAGCCGTTGGCCATGTAGGCCAGTTGCCTTGCGGTCTTCCAGCCGGAGAAAAGCACGCCGAAGAAAAGTTTCATGTAGGGCATGTGCAGCTGCTTGGCGATGAAGCGGGAGTTGGGCATGGCTTTGAGAAGCTGAATGGGATTGAGTCCGGCTTTGAGCTGCCTGCGCGCTCCCGGTGCGTCAATAACGCGGCAGTCAATGCCGTCAAACCGTTTGGAGAACAGGGTATCATAGACGCTCTTTTGAACGGAAAGCTTCTTGAAATTTTCGTGCAGGGGGCTTTCCTTTGAGGTCATAAAGCGTGTTCCCATGGAAATACCCTCCGCGCCGAGTGCCAGAGCCGCAATCAGACCGCGTCCATCACCGAAGCCTCCGGCCGCGATGACGGGTATTTTGAGCGCGTCGGCCAGTGACGGCACCAAGAGTAAAGACGTGACAGCCTCGCCGTGCGCGGCTGCCTCGTGTCCGGTGGCGATGACCGCGTCGGCGCCCTGAGCCTCGGCAGCCAGCGCGTGCTTGTCCCTGACAACAGTTGCGATTACCTTGCCGCCGTATTTGTGAGCGGCGTCGCAAATCCAGTCACCCTTGCCCAGGGCAAAGTTGATGACCGGTACTTTTTCCTCCAGCAGGACTTTGGCGTTATCCATGGCGCCGGGGAAGAGCAGGGTGGCGTTGGCGCCGAAGGGTTTGTCCGTAAGTTCGCGGACGCGGCAGACGGCGGCGCGCGTCATTTCCTGATTCAGCGGACCCGTGGCCAGAATGCCCAAACCGCCCGCGTTGCAGACCTCGGCCACCATTTCCGGTGTGCTGATCCAGCTCATTCCGGACATGAGGATGGGGTATTTGATGCCGAAAAGTTCGGTAATGCGTGTTTTCATATTTTTCTCCTTATATATAAATTTGTTTATCCTTTTATAAAAACCGGGCGCTTGCCTGTGCGAGATGTTTTTTGGCATCCCCGCACATCGTATCCAGCACTTCTTTACAGCTCATGACCTCATGAATATGACCGATGCACTGTCCCACCATGAAAGGCGCTTCATTCACCAGTCCCTTTGCCCACGCGTTTTTGATGCGCTGACCGGAAATCAGGGGAAAGAGTTCTTCCAGCCTTCCACCGCCGTCTTCGATGTTTTGTATCTTTTCGACGAGTTCGTTTTTCAGGGCGCGTCCCTGCATGCCCAATCCTTTTCCCCCGAAAAGGACGGTATCGGTCTCGCAGCGGTTGACGAGCTCCTGTTTGATATTGTCGTGCACATTGCACTCCTTCGTGGTGAGGAAGCGGCTGGCCATCATGACTCCCGAAGCTCCCATCGCCAGAGCGGCGGCCATGGCGCGGCCATCAGCGATGCCTCCTACGGTGACAACCGGTATGTCGAGCACATCCACCATGCGCGGGCTGAGCACCATCGTGCCCACGTTATCCTTGTAGGGATGCCCGCCCGCTTCGAATCCAAGGCAGTAGACGCCGTCGTAACCGGCTTTTTGCGCGTGGATGCCGTGCTTCACACAGCCGACTTTATGGAAAACTCTCACGCCCGCCTTTTTGAGGTTCGCAAGGGCGTCCTCGCCAAGAGCTTTATCAAGGGGAGAGCCGGATACTTCCATGCCCGCGACTTTTTCTTCCGCGGCCACCCGCACGTACATCTGGTTCATCTCGGGAGTGATGCGCACGGAAGGCATCAGCGTCACACCGACCATGAAAGGTTTGGAAGTGAGTTCACGGACGCGCGCGATGGCCGCCCGCAGTTCATCCTCGGTCTCGTAGTTGCCGCAGGTGAGATTGCCCAAGCCCCCGGCCTCTGAAATCGCGGCGCACAACTCAGGCGTGCAAAGCCACATCATGGAGCCGCAGATAATGGGATATTTTACGCCGAACATTTCGGTGATGGCTGTCTTCATCATGATTTGTCTCCAATTAATTTTTCTTTTTTACGAAGATATTTGAATTGCTCATGGGAAACGACCAGCGCCCGCACGGCCTCTTCCATCGAATCGAAAAGAGGAATGTTGAACTGCTTGCGCACAGCGATAATCCGCCCGATGGAATTCGGCGCGTAAATGGATGCGGGCTTATCATAACGCCTGCACATTTTTATGACTTCCTTGATGACATCAATGACGAAATCGCGCCAGATGCTCGACATCAGCAGGAGCCCGTCCACTTCTTCCGCAGATAGAAGAATTTCGAGAATATCGAGATAGACCTGCGGCGGTGCGGGTCCGATGTCAACGGGATTGTTGCGGTTGAACACGCCCTTGATTTTTCCCAGCTTCTCGCGGGTTTGTGCCGCAAGTTTCGGCATCTTCAGGCCCGCCTCCACCATAATGTCGGCGGATATGCTGCCGAACGCGCCGGAATTGGTAAAGGCCGCGATTCTGTTACCGCGCAGGAGAGGCATTTCGGTCAGCATCTTCGGAAGGGAATAGATCTCATTTATCGATTTGAGCCGGATGATGCCTGCCTGACGGCAAGCGCTGTCAAAAACGGCGTCGTTGTTGGCCATCCCTGCCGTGTGGGACATGGCGGCGGCTCTGCCCGCTTCCGTCCTGCCCGCCTTGAAAACCATGATGGGCTTTTTGACCCGGCGCGCGGCTTTCATCAGCTTTGCCCCCTGCGCCACATTCTCCAGATACATCGCGATGACCTGCGTGTTGTCGTGATTGAAATAATCGATCATGTCCGCTTCGTCCACATCACTCTTATTGCCGATGCTGACCATCTTGTTGATGCCCTGCATATCGTCCATGAGCGATTCGATGATCAGCACGCCGACGCCGCCGCTCTGGATGACATATGAGACGCCGCCCGCTTTATTCAGGGCTTCCACGATGCCTTCATAAGCGCCGTAAAAACAGCAAAAGCGGGAGACATTGTCCATCACGCCCAGGCAATTGGGGCCCAAGAGCCGTATCTTGTACTGGTCGGCGTAACGGTCGATTTCCTTCTGGAGTTCGTGTCCATCCGAACCCTGCTCGGAAAATCCCGAGCTTTCAATGACAATATTACGGATGCCCTTTTCGCCGCATTCCTTCACAAACTTAGGCACGACCGCTGCCGGTGTGATGATGACGGCCATGTCCACCTCATGGGGAATGTGCGCCACGGATGAAAAGCCCGGATAACCGTTCACCGGTTCCGCCTTGCGGTTCACCGCGACGACCTGGCCGGGAAATCCAATATATTCCTTCAGGCAGTTGCAGATGGTGGCGCCCAGGTTGAAGGGCGCGTTGGATGCGCCGATGACGGCGACAGACGAGGGATTGAAAAATTTATCGAGTTGGGAATTTTGTGCTGCGGTATTCATAATCAACTATTTGTACTCCTTTACTTCTTTTGAGGCTGCCCGGATTCCTTCATCCGGGCAACTCTGTTCTTACATCACATCGGGCATGCCGTTTATGTGTTTACCCAGCGCATGCTCGATAAACACGGGACCGGCTTCGGCAAGCGCCTTGATGATTTGTTTTTCCTGATTGTTCTTGATGTATCCCGAAAAAACCATCACGGCAAAACCGTGGGTATATATCCAGCCTTTATGCAGCAGGTCTTTTCTTTCACCGGACGACAGTTTTTTGAACTCCGGAATATTGGCAATCGCGCTTTCCAGCCTTTGCATCATGACAGCGATGATTTCGCTCGCGTCATCACCCTCGAGGAAGATGGCCTTGAAAAATTCCCTGTGGTCG
>CAYMWM010000043.1:0-12074 GCA_964394185.1 uncultured Smithella sp. | reverse complement strand
CGAACAGGGAATATCCCACGCCGGTATTGAGAAAGGCGTGTTTCGTGTATTGGCGGGTGACATAATCATAGAGCAGGTCGACCATCCTTTGCAGAACAATCTTTTTCAGCTCATCCATGGACTGAAAGTTTTCATAGACAGGACGGGTGGAAGAAGCCAGTTTTCGGGCTATTTCCCTGGCGCTGAGCTGCTTGAGTCCCTTTTCCTTGACGATTTTCAGGGAGGCATCAATGATTTGTTCCCTGTCAAAAATTACTTTCGGTGGCATCAGGTTCTCCTGTGTTATGAAACAACATATGTTGTGTTACGGATGTAATGTAACATATGTTGTGTATCGTGTCAAGGGAATTTTTTTTCGCTTAGTAGGGGGTGAACATAAAGGTAAATAACAGATGTAAATAGAGATCAGAGAATCCGATTCTAATGTCAGAAAGAGAAGGTGAGGTTGATTAAGGGTTTACTCTCTGACGGCGTATCCCATGTATGACACGGCAACCCCGGCTGTTTTTTCAAATCCGAAGCGTGAAGCCATTTCGTAGCGGCTGATTTTTCCTTTTGCCCTTTCCAAAATCGCCTTCATGACGGATGGAAGGCTGTTGCCCGCTCCGATTCCCTTTATCTCCCGCATGATGAGGCCGTTTGCCTTCATGACGGATTGCAATTGACGCGGTTTGATAAACCGCTTCCACTCGTGCGTATTGGGGGCTTCCCAGGCAGTCTTCTTCCAGTCCTGCGCGATTTTTATGACGGCCAGCCAGGAAAAGATTGTGCGGTTGATGGTGTCGTAAAAGAACAATCCGCCGGGTTTCAACACGCGGGCTATTTCAGCAATGGTCCTGTTAACATCATCCACATGTTCCAAAACATCGCAGCAGCTCACATAATCAAATGAAGCGTCGCCAAAAGGAATGGTTTCCGCCTTGCCCGACTGATAGTTTATCGGCAGGCGATATTGAGCCGCATGAGCTCTTGCGGCATCGAGGGTGTTTTGCGAAGGGTCGAGGCCGGTAACCTCATATCCGCATCCGGCAAATTCCTCGCAGAGATACCCACCACCGCAACCGACATCAAGAAGTTTCTTCCCGGCGGAATTCCCCGCGGATTTTTGTTTCAATACTTCAGTAAAATAGGCAAACCTGACAGGGTTGATGAAATAGCGCAACAGCACAGTGGTACTGTCTGAATCTCCATCCCACCAGCCGTAATCTCCGCCGGAATAAATCTCGTTGTCTATCGCCATAATTGATTTTCCTTTAGCGCAATCCTGTTAATCATGATCAGCGCTCAATGCACAAGGAATGAATGTCCCGCCGCCATGAACAGGATGACGGCCACCAGCGCGACGGCGATGAGGGTTTCCCTGCTTAAACCGGCCATCCGTCCCGCCGCTCCCCGAAGATGGTTGAGTAGCGCCTTGCGGTTCAGAATGATGTGCAGGAGGGTGCTGAGAGTAAAGATGATGCCGAGCGCCTCATGCGCGGCTATCCAGAAGTGGCGCGGCCCGCCGGGTGAACCCGAATGGAACAGGTGTATGGCCAGCCCCGTAAAAGGCAGGCTCAGCCCGGAGATCAGGGAAATCATGGCCGCAAGCGCCCGCTTGTTGAATTCTTTTTTATTTGTCTTTTTCGCTTTCATTTTTTTGTCCTTTTATCCTTTAATCCGTTTTTTCGAGGATGGACCGCAGACGGAAGAGAACTTTAGCCGCGGTCTGTAATTCTTCGGGTTTCAAATCACCGGACGCGAAAGATTTTTCAAACTCATGCTGCAATTCGTGGAGTTGTTCAAAAAGTTTGCGTCCCTTTGCCGTCAGTTTTACAAGCTGGCGACGGCCGTCGCGTTTGTCTTTAGCGCGCGAGATGAGTCCGTCTTGCTCCATTTCCCTGATCTGCCGGGTAACGGCAGCGCCGTTGATGTGCAGCAGGCGGGCAATATCCAGAATGCCTGTCTCACGGGGAAAGGCGAGCGCCAGCACACGCAGAAGTTTGACATGCGAAAACGGCATTCCCATACCGCGCGAAAAGATGTTGATGATGGCGCGATGCGTGCGCATGATTTCAAATATCAGATGCGGCTCATTGCCCTGATGATGCAGTCCCTGTACCTGATCCGACCATTCGTGCTTTTCCATGGACATATAATAGACAAAGTCATTGACTATGTCAACTATTATTTTCAAACAATAAAAACACGGGGAACCAGCCTTTAAAGGGGAAAAGTGAACCAACTGTGTACGGTTGGGTTTATCCGGCGGATGATTCGCTATTCAAGGGTCTAAACGGTCAGGCCTTCGTCACGGCAGTAGTGGTATGCAGCCTGCTTCGTCCGTGTCCCCGTCACAGTCATTATCCAGGCCGTCACCGCAGATATCCATGGGATTATAGTTCGGGCCGTAATCGCACGGCATCCATGTGAGCTGGTAGGCACGGGAAACAGTGGGGCATTTTCAAAGAAATCAATGCCGGAGCGGTGGCGGAAAAACAAGCCGAACGAGTCGGAAGTTATTTGCAAGTCTTATCCTTTCTGCGTTATGGAGCAATGGTGGTTCGGATTTAAAATTGGCGCAACCACTTTACGTTTGACCAGCACTCCGTTCATGACACCGCCAAATGGCTCAACGGCACCTTATTCCCGGAAGGCTGGCTTGTCTGTAAAAAGTTATTTTTATCCGAAAAAACGATTCGGATTGATCGATTTGACGCTTTCCTGATTTATTCACGGTTTGCCTCCTGCCAATCCCCGTTTTTTTTATTATGATTCCCTCAATAATTCTTGTTTTCCAAATTGTTAATTTTGTGATAAGTTATGCCATAATCGTTTAGCAATTCATTTTCATAAAATAACAGTGGCGGCATGTCATTCATGAGGGGACAGGTGAAAAACATCTCTGATAAGATCAAAGGAATAAAGCCGGCCAATCGAACCATTCCATGATCGGACGTATTACGATGTTTGATTGTGGCGGATTTATAACTTAATGAAAGGAGAGTGCTATGGGCGGTGATGTTCTTACTTATATCGTTCTTTGTCTGCTGGTGTACATGCTGGGAATGCAATTCCAGATCAGTCAGCTCAGTTCAAAGGTGACAGAAACTATTAAAAAGCTGGATGTGTTGCTCAATGAACGGCTTAAGGATAAAAATAATCAGAACATGCGAAATGTGCAGTAACAATTATTCATGCCTCTGATGCAGGCGGCGGACATCCGTCGTCAGGCGAATTGCCGGGCGCTCACGCGGCATTCCCGGAAAAGACCCGACAGAAATGCGACGGCATGCCATCTGGATGGATGACGCCTTTTTAAACTGAACGTTAAATTATTCTTCAATAAAACAGCAGAATTTGTGTTCATTGCTTTCGGTCATGCGAGAGCATGAACTGCACTTTTCCGCTGCCTCTGAAGCTTTTCCCGTATTGACAGCCCCTTCTGTTTCATGTAGAAAATTTTACCGCTGTGTGACGTTCCTCACAGGGAAATCAAATGGAATCAAAGGAGATTCCTCTATGTTACGATATCGTTTTTTCATTATCGCATTGCTGCTGCTGGTGCCTGTTTCATTGTGCTGGGCGAAGGCCGTTCCCGCCCCGGCGGATAAAGCGCAGGAAACCGCTCGCTATTCCAGAATCGATGAAACCTTTGAAAGTCGGGGAGACACTCTGAATGCGTGGCTTTATCTGCCTGCTGAAATAACGAAACCTCCCGTGATTGTCATGGCGCACGGCTTCGGCGGCCAGCGCTGGATGCGTCTGCCGGCCTACGCGGAAAGATTCGCCCGTGCGGGCATGGCGGTTTTTGTCTTCGATTACCGGGGATTCAACGACAGTGAAGGACAGCCCCGCAATTACATCAATCCGTCGCGCCATCTGGAAGATTGGGACGCGGCCATTGCCCATGTCAGGACTCTGGAAAATGTCGATGCCAAAAGAATGGCGCTCTGGGGCACGTCCTTCAGCGGCGGGCATGTCATAGTCGAGGCGGCAAAACATCCCGAAGTGCTGGCGGTCGTTTCACAGGTGCCTTTCACTGACGGAATATCGACCGAGTGGAATTATCTGACCACCTCGCCTCTGTTCGCGATGAAAGGCGTCTATCACGGTCTCGCCGATGTATTCGTCTCCATGTTCACCGACAGCCGCCACCATGTCCGTATCGCGGGCAGGCCCGGAGAAGAATTTGCCATGATGTGTCAGCCGGACTCCATGGACGGTATGCTTAAACTGCTGGGAGGATCTATCACGGAAAAGGATTTTGAAAAGGACAACTACTGTCCCGGCAACATCCTCTTTACGCTGGGCATGTACAGGCCGGTAAGCTATGCCGGAAAAGTCAACGGCCCCGCATTGATTATCGGAGCCGAAAAGGACACCCTGTTTCCGCCGGACGGACCGAAAAAAATGGCCGGCAAAATGAAGAAGGCTACCTATATCAGTCTGCCCATGAATCACTTTGAACCCTATGTCGACGAACCGTTTGAGAAACTGGTCAAGGTCATGACTGAATTTTTACAGGTAAATTTAACGGCAGCGCCTGTGAAATAATATTGGTCGGCCTTCTGCAACCCGGGCGGACTGTCTTTTACCCTGCTGATGCTGCGATTAGCCCCGCCGGACATCCGGCAGGGTTTTCAATTCCTCTGAAGCGGGAGTCGCACAGGAAAAATTAATTGACATGCCGGACGGGACTTCCTATAGTTCTGCCGGCTGAACATATTGCGTTGCGGGATATCGGTAAAGGCCTTGGGTTTTGCATTTCCGGCAATGATGCATTAGGAATGGATTATGATGAAAAAGCTGTACGGTCTTGCGGCGGTTTTATTCATGCTTATTTTCGCGGGTGGCGCATATGCCGCGATGGAAGCGCTTGCTCCGCAGGATATGCAATATCTTTATCCGGTAAAGCATATCATGATAGACGGCCGTAAGGTTGCCTATATCGATGAAGGGACAGGATACCCGGTCATTTTTATTCACGGCGTATCAGCCTCGCTGGCATCCTTTGACGGTCTCTATCCGGCGATGGTTAAAAACGGTTACCGGGTCATCGGCATTGATTTGCTGGGCTACGGCAAGAGCGGCAAGCCGGATATCACATACAGCGTGCCCTTGCATGCCCGGACAGTGATAGGCCTTGCAAGGCAACTGGGTTTGAAAAATGCCATGTTGGTGGGTCATTCGATGGGCGGGGCGGTCAGCGTTTGCGCCATGCTCGAAGAACCGGATATGTTCCGTTCGATGGTTTTAATGACGCCCGGCGGTTTGACGGAATATTCACCGGCAGCCGTATTTTTTCTGAAGCATTTTTATGATTATATATGGGCTGGTCGATACTCCGATCCGCGTGCCGCCGAAGAATATTACCGCGGACTCGTTTATCAATGGAGTCCGGCAATGGATGCGTTTCTGCAAACAAGGCAAAGGATGATGATTCATCCCGAATGGAAAAAAGTGCAGAAAACGATTAAAGACAGCACCCTGTCGGTTGTGCGGATAGCAAAAGAAGTCCTGCCCGAAATTGGAAGTATTAAAAAGCCGGTGCTGGTTCTGCTGGCGGATGACGATACTTTGATTAACTCGCGAAAAGTGAAGGCCAATATTGAAAAAAGAACAAAGGAATGGAAAATAGAGGTATTGGATAAGTGCGGACACATGATTCAGGTGGAACAGAAGGATAAAGTCATTGACCGGCTGCTGGAATTCGCGGGGCGGTAATGCATCGCTTTGATTTGACATGGAAAACGCAACAGTAAAGCGCTCATAGCTAAGGCGTGAAAAAAATATAGACCCGCACGGTCATTTGTAGTATTTTCCACCATGATGGATATTGCGTTCAAGAGGACCGATGAAAAAACATATAACTTTATTGCTGGCGGCTTTTATGTTTACGGGATGTACGGGTATGAACTTGTATGAGAGGTTGACCATTGATAATATCCCGGCGCCTGAAGAAAGCATACGCGTAACGTGGCTGGGTACGGCCGGTGCATTCATAACGGACGGAAAAACGGGCATCCTTATCGATCCTTACGTGAGCCGGTTCGGCATGACCCGGGTTGCCTTGGGCCTGCCTCTGAATCCCGATCGCGATCGCATAAAAAAATGGGCTGATAAAATCGGCAAGGAACAAATTACCGCGGTCATCGTCAGTCACAGCCATTTTGATCATGTAGCCGACGCCCCTTATTTTGCCCTCGAAGCCGATGTCCCGCTTATCGGCACGGAAAGCACCGTTAATGTCGGCCGGGGTGCGGGCATGACGGAAAGAAAACTGATAGCGGTAAAACCGGAACAGAACATACAGATAGGCGATTTTAACGTAAAATTTTTGGAAAGCGTTCACGGCCCCGCCCTTTTAGGGCGCGTGCCCTATCAGGGAACCATCGACAAGCCTCTTGTTCCACCCGCAAAAGCCGGGGATTACCGTCTGGGCGGCGTTTTCTCCCTGCTGATCACTCATCCGTACGGAACGATTATTCATCACGGGAGCGCGGGGTTTAAACAGGGAATGTATGACAATGTTACGGCCGATGTGCTTCTGTTGGGCATTGCGGGAAGAGGGGATACTGAGCAGTATCTGGAAAATGTCGTACTGAAAACAAAAGCGCAGCTGGTCATTCCGGTTCACACGGACAACTTCTTCAAACCGATTGAGGACGGCATCTCATTGCTTCCCATGCTGAAATTCGGCGAATTTTGCGATAAAGCTGAAAAATACAAAAGTCGGTTTATTCTGCGAACGATACCTCTGGGAAAAGAAGTTGTCATTATGCAGGTGGATCCTCCCCCGGAAAACAGTTTTACTTCGGAAAAGTACGGGCTGGAAAAATAAAGGGAAATTCGTATTCGTTAATTTTATGCCGGGTTTTACCGCCGATCAACGGGGAGGTCGAATCCGATGGAGAAGGTAACCGTTATGAAAAAAATGATTTTAATGATGGTTTTGCCGCTTCCGGTTCTTTTTTTTCTTGCCGGTTGTGCGGGACATGACATACAGCGCAAGGCATCGGCAGACATCAATATGGAAGAGCGCCTGAAGGCAAAATGTGAAAGGAAGTGCGAGGAGTACTTCCGTAAAGAATACGGCAATGGCTTATTGAACGGCGGCAAAAGGACCGTAACCTATCGGAGCCATTATAACAGGAAACTGAAGAAATGTATGATCATGCTGAACACGGATTATTTCAGCAAGGATATCAATATGGGTTATAAAGAAAAATTTCTTCTGGATGTCAATTACCTCAGGGGATACGGATTTTTCCATAACAGCGGAACCATTACTTTCTGCGATGTCGAAAGAAATGCCTGCAGCTCTGAACAGGAATGGGTTTCTCTTGCGAAACCGTACATGGAAGATTAATCGGAAGGGCGGCGGGTATCCGGTGCCGGGGGTGAAAAAGTGAAAAACATGCAAAAAATATTTATTGCGGCATTTATCATTCTGACGCTGTTTGCCGGGACGATCCTCGCGCAGGAAGATATCGAGAAAAAGAAAATTGAATTTCTCATCTCCTCGGTGGAGAGTCTGAAAGGGGCAAAATATGTCAGAAACGGCGAGGAGTATGATGGGAAAAAAGCCGCCGAACATTTACGGATAAAACTCGAAAAAGTAGGCGGCAGAGTCAAAACCGCAGAGGACTTCATAACATTAATTGCTTCCAAGTCGTATATGACGGGCAAACCGTATATGATTTTATTCCCCGACGGAAAGACAGTGGAAGCGGAGAAATTTCTGCGGGAAAAACTTAAAGAGTTCAATAGCACAAACAAGTGATTCCGCCTGAGCGATGAATGAAATTCACGCAATGCCTGGGTTTTGTTTCTGAAAAAGACGGTATGAGCGCTTTATTCCTGAACTGATGCGGGGCTAAAGCGCGTTTTTGTGTATGGTATTGACAGACAACATATTGTTATATATACACTCGCATCCATTAATTAATAAGGAGATTCCCATGAGACGTATAATGTATCTGGCCGTTTGCATATTAATGCTTTCCGCGGCTTATGCCGTGGCGGACATATCGGATAAAAATGCCGCGATGCTTGTCGCCGCGCAAAAAGGCAGGTTCGAGGAAGTGAAGGCCGCGCTGGCAGAAGGCGCGGATGTCAACGCGAAGGACAAAGATGGCAGCACGGCCCTGAAATATGCTTCGGAAAAGGATCAGACCGACATGGTTAAACTTCTTTTGTCCAGAGGCGCAGAGGTCAATGCCAAGGATAACAAAGGCGTTACCCCTCTGATGCGGGCGTCATTCAACGGTTACACGGACACGGTCGAATTGCTTCTGTCTAAGGGGGCCGATGTCAATGCGAAGGACATAGACAATAACACGGCTCTGATGAATTCAGCCCGGAGCAAGAAGGGCGATGCCGATCTTGCCAGACTTCTTGTGGATAAGGGCGCGGATATCAATGCAAAGGATAAAAGCGGTTATACGGCTCTGAGCGAATCGGTAAGGAGAGGTCATATCGGCATCTTCAAACTCCTTTTAAAAAAGGGAGCTGATTTGAAAGTAAGAGACAACGAAGGCTGGACGCTTCTGATGAAAGCGACGATCGGAGGCCACATTAAAATTGCCGAGCTTCTGCTGGATAAAAGCGTTGATGTCAATGAACAAGATAATGAGGGCTGGACCGCGCTCATCTGGGCATCACAGAAAGGCAATAAAGAGATGGTTGAGCTTCTGCTGGATAAAGGCGCGGACGTTAATGCGAAAAATAAAAACGGCGAAACGGTTCTGGCGAATGCGGCCAGAAACGGCGATGCCGACATGATTAAACTGCTTTTGAAAAAGGGCGCCGTGGCGGATGCGGTTTTTCAAAACGCCAAATTGCTCAATGCCGCCGAAAAAGGCAAGCTTCCCGAAGTGGAGGCTGCACTGGCGGATGGTGCGGATGTCAATGCAAAGGACAAAAACAGCAGCACGCCTCTGATGTATGCGGCGGAAAAAGGCAATCCGGAAGTTGTCAGACTGCTTTTGGATAAAGGCGCGGATGTCAACGCGAAGATGACGATAGAAGGCATTGACTATACCGCCCTGAAAATTGCCAGAAAATACAACAGGACGAATATTGTCGGGATGCTGGAAAAAGCCGGCGCCAATTAACGGCTTGCATGCGGCGGCCTCCAAGGGTGTCATTTTGTGCTGTGTGGTCCGAATGACTGAGTGTTTTCAGTATCCGCCGTTGATTTGGACGGAAAATTCAATCCATTCCATTTTGGGGCATCCGTCCGGGGCCGGTGCCAGACTGAATTTATTGATGCTCAATTCTCCACGGCCAAAGCTCTCAACCTTTTTTACATCTTCCTCAGTTACCTCGGTACGCGCGTCCGGTCCGGCAATGGATTTGCCTACCTGCGGCGAGAAAATGAATTTTCGCGGATTGGCAGGACCAGCATCGGCGTTGAAGGGGCGATTCTTGCAGCCTGACGGGTTTTCCAGAAACTGCCAGCCTTCGATTTCCCGGGGATTTGGCGCAAAGTGAAAAGGCGGCATGAACCGTGCCAGATTTTCATCCCGTCCTAACTCCCGGACAAATATTTCCCAACCTTGAGGCATTGGCTCGAGAATCAATTCAAATCGCGAACCGAATGGACGGCGGTATAGTTTCCCGCTTTCAATCCTTCCTGAAAATTTTTCACTGAATTTCGGATATAAAAATCTGTTTTTGAAGTCACCAAGCGGCATCCTTTTAATCTGTTTCATATCGCCGTCAATGCTACCGGTGACAATATCATTTTCCACGCGAAGCCAGTATTCTCCGCAATGGGATATGGCCAGTCCCTTGCCCGGTTTTGCCCCCTGTCCGTTTATCGCCAGAATCCATTTCGTGCCGGGAGGGAAAACGTCAAGGGACGGGCGGCAATGCATGCCGTCTCCCATCTGCAAAACCAGGCCCGAATCCAGCAGGCCGCCTTTAAGCGTCTCCAGCACCTGAACATCCATTGCCGGAGATTTTCCGGGATGATGTCGGAGGATTTTGCCGATAACCACCAGAGGCGCGTCCTGCGAGGCGGTAAGAAAAGCGCCCTTCCAGACGCAGGAACACGCTTTGGCGGAGGGCGGGCTGATGAATCCCAGAGCAGCAAACAGCAGCAATGCCGCCATAATTTTTTTCTCAGGGACGGCCATAGCCTTCCAGATAAACATAGGGTTGCGCCTCCATATCTTTCGCGACGCAGAGAATCAGGGGATTGCCGGATGACATTGCCTTTTCCAGCGACTCTTTATATTTCACAACCAGAACAGGCCAAAGGCCTTTTTCGTGTCCCGCCTTCGCCGCTTCATATCCCGCCCTGAGCCGGTGAACCCTGAAAAGATAAAGAAACGGCGCAATAGGTGTTTGGGGCCTTTTTACAAGCCAGTTATCGGCAAAGTTGGCTTCATTGAGCGGATTTTCGCTCATGCCCTCCCATTCCGTGTAAAGCGGCACTGCCCGGGAAAAAGCTTTGGCCTCATCTCTGGTTTTTTCTCCCATAACGATGACGATTTGTTCTTCCAGATTCCGGCGCCTGTAATTTAACGTTGCCTCAGTCCCTGACGGCGCGACCGCAGACAGCAGAAATGATTTAGCGGGAATGGCCTTCAGATATTTTTGAAAACATTCATCCGTTTTGAGGTGCCTGTTATGCCTGATTTCTTTTGCCAGAGGCAGCCCGTAGAATACGATTGCCGAGAGGGAAGAATCAGACTGCTGCGCCAAGGCCATGCCCGGCAATGCAAAGCTCAGTGCAAGAATAATCATGATGGAGCATAAAGAACTGTTGCCTGTTTTCCTGTTCATTTTCCTCCGGTTCGGTTCCATCGCTTTTTCTCCGGTTACTTCCGTTAATCCGCTTGTAAGATGGGGGTCTCCTCTTTGGAGAGTTCGGGGGACACAACACTTATTTATCTCAACAGACCGGTGAAAAAGTGAATTAAGTGTTATGTCCCCCGAACTCTCCCGAATTTATTTTCTGCAACAAAATACTGATATTTCAAGACCTGACCCCATCATTTTTTACATGATTCCCAATTGTTTAATATTTTTGCTACATCTTTATTGACATTAACTGTTATATCCTTGTCAAAAGTAGTTGCGTATTTATCAGGGTGTTCTTTTCTGTGTTTCGCAATCGTGTATAATATCTTACAGGCAGTCTTATAAGATTGTTCGTCGCCATATTTTATGAGTTCATTAATACTGATGATTGATGCGTTGACATCATTAACTAAATATTGTCTTGCATTTTCTTCTTTCCCTTCATCCAAATAATTCAGTAAATGCATATTCGGAATTACGCGATGAATGTTATCTTCTAGCATCGACTTGCTCATCATGGAATCATAAACGCGTATGCCAAAACAAAAACCGCAAATGAATATACAAATTGAAATAAAAATAACTGCAAAATAGGGAAATATTTTTTTTAACATAATGCCCCCTTTTTAAAATTAGAATTAAATTACTTAGTGGTTTTTAGCGTAGTTGGGGTCAGGTCTTGAAATATCAGTTTTCTCCGGCTACCTGTTTACGATCATATTTCCAAACCTTTTAGAAAATCCGGCATCAGTTAACGCCATCACATCTCCACACCCTTTAGAGCCTTGCTCACCGTCGTATAATGAATCCCCAGATAATCCGAAATCTCATTCAGACGGTAGCCATGCCTGACATGCGCCGCATAAATTCCTTTGTCTCTCTCTGCCTTTATGTTTTCTTTTAAAAATATAATGGTTGGGGTCAGGTCTTGAAATATCAGTTTTCTCCGGCCACCCGTTCACCATCATATTTCCGTACCTTTTAGAAAATCCGGCATCAGTTAACGCCATCACATCTCCACACCCTTTAGAGCCTTGCTCACCGTCGTATAATGAATCCCCAGATAATCCGAAATCTCATTCAGACGGTAGCCATGCCTGACATGCGCCGCATAAATTCCTTTGTCTCTCTCTGCCTTTATGTTTTCTTTTAAAAATATAATGGTTGGGGTCAGGTCTTGAAATATCAGTTTTCTCCGGCCACCCGTTCACCATCATATTTCCGTACCTTTTAGAAAATCCGGCATCAGTTAACGCCATCACATCTCCACACCCTTTAGA
>CAYMWM010000042.1:0-26529 GCA_964394185.1 uncultured Smithella sp. | reverse complement strand
GTCATCATGGCCAAAAAAAATGTACCACCCCTGACTTATCAGCAAGCATGTCATGAATTGACGGAACTCTTCACGCGGGAAAGAAATATATAACTTATGCTCAGAAAAATTTTTACAAAAATATTTATTTTTATAATTCGTTTGTATCAAACCTGTCTGTCACCTTTCTTTTTTGCTCCATGCTGCCGTTTCTATCCGTCCTGTTCCGAATACGCTATTGAGGCTATTAAAATGCATGGACCGGCAAAAGGCTCTTTCATTGGTATAAAAAGAATTCTGCGCTGCCACCCCCTTCATCATGGCGGTTACGATCCCGTCAAGTAAAAATTAGAGAGGTTTCAAATGGATAAACGGACCATTCTTGCAGTCGTCCTGTCACTCGCCGTGCTTTTTACATATCAGATGTTCTTCGCCAAACCGCCGGTGCCGCCCAAAACAGCCCCCGTTCAGGAGACAAAACAGGCAAGCATAAACAAAGCAGCCCCACAGCCGGCACCGACAGCTGTACCTACACCTGCACCTGCAGTAACATCGACGAAAACAGCAACTAAAACAGTTGCTCCTCAAAAAGAAGAACCGGCGAGAGATATCAAGGTAGAAACAAAAAATTATATTGCAGTATTTTCCACCCGGGGAGCTGCGCTGAAATCCTTTCAGCTGAAAAATTACAATAAAGAATGTACGAAATGCACCCGGGATATTTGGCCTGCGATTAAAAATCTTGTAACCGGCAATAAACAACCGGCAGAAGAAAAGGGCAATGAATTAATAGAAATTATCGTTTTACAGGAAAACATGCCTTATCCGCTTGCGCTCACTTTCCCCGAGTCGGCGGCCGAAATCAGAGCTGATTCCGTCTACGACACTGATGCAGCCAAACTGGACATGATGGCAGGGGAAAACGAACAAAGGCTGGTATTTTTGCGCACCTTCAGCAACGGAATGAAAGTTGAAAAGGCTTATACATTTAATCCCGATAATTATTCCATAGCGCTGGACGTGAAAGTATCCAACCTGACCAACACACCTATCAACCAGATTCCTTATCTCAACTGGTACGAGTATGTAGATCCGAAGCAGGCAGTAGACAGTTACAGCAAGGAAGGTCCTGTCGCATATGTGTCAAAATCCATTGAACGCAAAAAATCTGCGGACATATCGAAAGAGGAAACCATAGGGCCCGACGTTTCCTGGAGCGGATTCGAAAATAAATATTTTATGGCTATCATCATTCCTCAAGACCCGTCGCTGACCAGTGTTAATATGTCCAAGGACAGCAACCATATGGTTTCAGTGAACATCAAGGGAGCCAAGAGCGTCATACCGCCTGCGCAGTCCGGTTCGTTCAAGTATAATCTTTTTATAGGACCCAAGGATTACACCCTGCTTAAAAAACAGGGACTTTCTCTGGAGGAAGCCGTTGAATTTGAATCCATTATACCGGGATTGAAATGGCTATCCATCGGTCTGCTGATTCTTATCAAATTCCTGTATCAGTTTGTCGGCAATTACGGCATTGCTATTATTATCCTGACTATTCTGATTAAGATTATCTTCTGGCCGCTGGGAAACATCAGTTACAAATCCATGAAGGAAATGCAGAAAATTCAGCCCAAAATTAGCGAACTGAGAGAGAAATATAAAAATGATCAGGCCAAACTGGGACAGGAAACAATGGCGCTCTACAAAGCGCATAAAGTCAATCCATTCGGTGGATGCCTGCCGATATTGATTCAGATCCCCGTTTTTATCGGCCTTTATAATACGCTCCTTTACGCCATCGAGCTGCGCCACTCTCCTTTCTTCTGGTGGATTCAGGATTTGTCGGCCAAAGACCCTTATTACATCACGCCTATTGTCATGGGCGCAACGCAATTTATTCAGCAGAAGATGACCCCTACAGTGGGTGATCCCATGCAGGCGAAAATCATGCTGATGATGCCCATCGTATTCACTTTCATATTTTTGAATTTTCCGTCCGGACTGGTTATTTACTGGTTGTTAAATAATATTATCAGCATCGGGCAGCAGATTTATATCAATAAAAAACTAAACTGATTCATCCATCAATAGGATGATTGAAGAGGATAGACCATGAGTTCTGAATTTATAGAAATAGAAGAAAAAACAATTGACGAAGCCATTGAAAGAGCATGTCAGGAATTCGGCGTGCCCCGTGCAAAATTAAATATAGAAATTATCTCCGGAGAATCCGGAGGGTTCCTGGGTTTATTTTCCAAGAAAGCGAAAATAAGAGCGTCGTTGCTTGATCTGGATATTGATTTTTCTTTTTCGGATACTCCGAAAGAAAATCTCGAAGTTATGACAAAAGCAGAATCCAGAAAGAAACCTGAAAGAGAAAATATCGAAACGATCATAAAAGCAGAATTCAGAAAGAAGCCGGAAAAAGAAATCTTCACGGAAAAACCACAAACTGTTATTGAGCCGGAAGCCATCATTCCCGATTCGCCGATTGCCATAAAATCAAGGGAGCTTCTTGAAGGAATTTTACAGAAAATATCGTCGGAATATCATGCGAATTGTATTGAAACACAGGAAAAAATCATTCTCAGCATCGAAGGTGATGAAAGCGGGCTGCTTATCGGCAAGCGAGGACAGAATCTGGATGCTTTTCAGTACATCTTAAACAAAGCGATAAATAAAATCGATAATGAACATAAAATGATTCTTATTGATTCGGGGAAATACCGGAAAAGAAGAGAAGAATTTCTACTGGGTCTGGCCGAAAAAATAAGGAAGAAAGTTAAAAAAACAAAGAAACCCATATCGCTTGCCAATATGAACGCTCACGACCGCCGCATTATCCATATGTTTTTGCAGGAAGATAAAACGCTGGTAACGCAGAGTCGCGGCGAAGGCAAATACAGAAAAATTGTTATTCTTCCAGCAAGAACCGGGAACAGTAGACGCAACAGAGAGAGGAAACGGGATTAGTTTGTTATTCGATTTGGTAAGAATAATTTAAAGGAAATTTCCCGACTGTGCTTCGCATTGACACCATAGCAGCAACCGCGACGCCTTTTGGTATGTCCGGAATCGGCATCATTCGCATCAGCGGCCCCGAAACTCTCGAAATCGCCCAACGCATATTCCAGCCATCCAGTAAAAATTGTTCCTGGGAAAGCCATCGTTTATATCACGGTGATATAATCAGTGCCGACGGCAGCACTATTCTTGATGAAGTCCTCATATCGTACATGCGCAAACCTAACTCCTTCACGGGAGAAGATATTGTCGAGATTAACTGCCACGGCAATCCTGTTATTATTGAAACCATATTGACACAGCTGCAGGAAATGGGCTGCCGGTTGGCACGTCCGGGTGAATTTTCCCAGCGCGCCTTCCTGAATAACCGCCTTGATTTATCACAGGCGGAAGCACTTGCCGCCGTCATTTCCGCCAAATCGGCAAAAGCTTATGCCATGGGACTCACTCAGTTAAAGGGTTCCCTCAGCCGGGAAATTAGCGACCTGCGCCTGCTTCTGATAGACGCGCTTGCCGGCATTGAGGCATCCATTGATTTTAAGGAAGATATATCCGAAGAAAAAATACCGGAAACACCGCCGCAGATAAATGAAGCTTTGGAGAGGCTCCAATCGCTTCTTTCGTCATACCGCTCGGCAAGAGCATACACCGAAGGAATTCATGTTATCATTACCGGCAAACCTAATACCGGGAAATCAAGCCTGCTCAACAAATTAGCCGGCAGGAAAAAAGCCATTGTCACCGATATTCCGGGAACAACACGCGATCTGATTACAGAGACAATGCTTATCGATGGTGTCCCGATGCATTTAATGGATACCGCCGGTATCAGAGAACCGCAAAACGCCATAGAGCAGGAAGGCATCTCTCTGGTTTGGGAAAGCCTGGCTGATGCCGATGTTGTGATTGTCATGCTGGATGTCAGCAAACCATTGGCGGATGATGATAAAATCATTATTGAAAAGAATAAATCAGGGGAAATAATAGCCGCCGTCAATAAAATTGATTTGCCGCGCGCCTGGGAAACAGAAGCCATTGGGAAGCTATTGCCGCAGGAAGCAAGAATTATAGAAATATCGGCAAAGTCAGGCGCAGGGCTGGAGGATTTAAAGAAAACTATTTTGGCTTTATCCGTCGGCGGTGAGAGTGAAAAAACCGGAGGCGCGATGATTATTAATTTGCGCCATAAACTGGCAATCGAAAAAGCCTGCGGGAATCTTCGGGCCGCCAAAGAAAGCATTGAACGCGGCATGTCTTCAGAATACGCAGCTTTTGACCTTCGTGAGGCTCTGGATAGCCTGGATGAAATAACCGGTAAAAAAATTAATGATGAAATACTGGATAAGATTTTTTCCACCTTTTGTATAGGCAAATAGATCTCCAGTGTTAATGATGTTTAAATCAAAACAGCCCCGAATCCTTATCCGGTTTAGGGGCTGTAATATTATATTGAAATTTACTTTTTTGACCTTGTAATGGATTTCTCTGGTCTGAACCGCAGGTAAAGAAGTGCAGAGAAAAGAAGCCCGGACATCACCAACGGCAGATAGCCGGAAATCAACAGCATGGAAAATCCTATCAATGGATAGAGCCCCGCTCTGACAGCCGCTTTCATCATCGGCTTATCTTTAATATAGCTTGCTGCGACAGGTCCATTTCGATAATAGCAGGCCACAAATTTCTTTCCCCAGGCGTTGGTCAACAGGTAACGGTCTCTGAACTGACGCAGAATTTCCACCTGCACGGCCATCGGTGAACCGAACGCCGCTGTGGCAATGAAGCATCCACCGCCGCCACCGCCACTGTCTTTACTGCCGGCAGGTTCAGCTTCTGTGGTAACACTGAACGTGTCGGTTACACCGCCGATGTTCAGGGTTGCATCCGTCGTCGTAGAGTATTCCTCTGAGGATGTTTGCCGGACTGTCACGGTATTGCCGTTATTCACAGTGCCGGTTTCATTGGTATATTGCCCATCATTTATGGAGTATGTGCCACCTGTGATGGAAATTGGCACCGCCGTATTAATTCCCGATACTGTTATCGTATTCGATGTAACCTCCGTGTTCGGTTCCACATCTGTCACATCGTCAAAGGTGAACGGATCGGGCGACGTTATATCAGGGGAAGCCAGTGTGGTCACACTGAACGTATCGGACACACCCCCTATGTTGAGAGTTGCATCCGTCTTTGTAGAGTAGCCGGCCGAAGAAGTCTGCTTTACTGTTACTGTGTCTCCATTATTCACTATATAATTGGCACTTCGATATGCTCCTCCGTTGACAGAATATGTGCCGCCTACAATAGACACAACTGCCGCTGTATTGATCCCTGATACCGTTATGGTATTCGATGTAATCTCGGTACTCAAAGGCACATTCGTCTGATCGGTAAAGGTAAATGCATCGGGCGTTGTGTCATCTGCCGTGGTTATAGTGGTTACAGAGAATGTTCCCGACACTCCTCCGATAGTAAGAGTCGCGCTCGTCGTCGCGGCATAGCTTGCCGAGGACATCAATTTCACTGCTACAGTATAGCCGTTATAAACAGTGCCACTAGCGCTTGTGTATATTGTTCCTCCGTTTATAGAGTATGTACCTCCCGAAATAGAGATAGTTGTCCCTGTGTTAATACCTGATACCTTTATGGTGTTTGATTTAATCTCAGTACTCAAGGGGACATTCGTCTGCGTGTTAAAGATAAATGGGTTAGGTACAGTATCAGGAACAAAGGTAGAAGAAGTGGTTGACGTCGAGGTAGTAGTGGTAGAGGAGGTCGAAGAAGTCGTCGTGGTTGTCGTAGAGGAGGTGGAAGACGAGGACGAAGTCGTCGTCGTAGATGTAGTAGTAGTCGTCGTTGTTGTGGTAGTGGTGGACGACGTCGTTGTGGTTGAGGAACGATAAGTTGCCACAACAGCCGCAGTATCCTCCAGAGTACGGGCATTGTCTCCATTGGCTGCATTGCCGGTCGCTTCTCCATTAACGGTCACATCCGGGTTGGAAAAATAAGACGCTTCAGTGTAATCTGCTTCACCGTCACCGTCCTGGTCATTGTACGCCATGATGGAACTATAATCTGAAAAATACCAGCCGGCGGAATACGAGAATATACCGGGTCCCGGGTAGTCAGCCTGATCTTTGCTGTGGCCGCAGCCAAAGTTATGACCGACTTCGTGCGTCATCGTTTCACTATCATAAACAGATCGAATGGCAGAGACCGAATAGGCATAATTCGGGCTACCGCCGGGATTTGTCAGCTCATAACTCAGGCCGACTGTTCCATAAGCCGACCCTGTGTCCACCAGCATTACGACGACATCGGCACCGCAAGTGTTTCTCAAGGTACTGACCGCAATGTTTCTTCTAAGAAATGACAAGGCAGTTCCCAACGTCGCACCCTTGTCACCGGTCGCATACGTATAAGCAACCTGTGAGGCATTTACCAGCCTGAAGGTCAGAGTAGTTACCCCGCTGTTGGCCAGCGCCTGATTCATCCTGGCTACGGCATTGGAGGCAAACGTGCTCATGCCAGCGTAGTCGTCCACCCATGATTTGGCCGTCAAATCGTAAACGATCATGACATCAACGGTTGACGTTGCACTATGCGAAGTTGGAATAAAACTTAACAAAAAGAAAATAGCTATCCAAAACCTGAGGAAGCCTTTCATTTTATTCATCATTAAACTCCTGACTGATATTCCGCACCTTGGGGCAAGAACTTCAAATAAATTTAGATTAAATTCAGCTATTTTTTTATACAAGCCACCGGAAATGCCTTTAAACAATCAGCGAATCACCGGAGGCATCTTCTTCATATCTATTTCTGTTACCGAACCGGACCCGTCGCCGGAATTGCCGTTCACAAGGTAAAGCCTGGCTTTATTCATATCTTTAACCGTTATAAGATAACCGTCGGAACCAATGGTCATAAGAACTGTTCTCAGCTTGTGATTGATGATCTTTCCATGGACTATCAAAATTCCATCCGCATGATGTTCAACGGAATCTACTTTTATATCATACTTAACATCATCAAATAAATTAAAGAATATGGTATCCCCTTTTGAGGGGGGAATCTGTACCCTGTGATTAGCCGTTCCGGCAATCTTTGGCAGCATATCCTGACTCAAAGCGATTTTACCTTTTCGGATTTCATGTGTCTTGAGAGGGGCATTGTCATTCATTTGCGTCCCTTTTTTAATTACAGGATTAATAACAAACCGGCTGGCCCCCTGCGCCACGGATATTTGCCCAGAGAAGAAAATGAAAACGGTGATCAATAGCAGACACTTGTAATTTATCGAGAATATTTTACACTTCTTCATCGTTTACCCCCACAAATTGGATTCTTAATAGAAGAATGAATTTGACATTGACAAAATACACTTAACTACCCTGATGGATTATCTCTTTAACTCTATGTTTGTGCCGTTTCATCTGCGGATAATTGATATTCTGAGAAGAACGGCTGCCATAAACATTTAAAAGCTCATTATAATTAATTATAAGAATAACCCCCTTGTATGTCAATCTAATATTGATTCTTAATATCAGGCGCATCACTACTATTGTTGCCTGGTACAGGCATTTGTTTTAATAAAAAAAACATAAATGTCTACGGACAATGCTAAGGACAATATCCATCTGTTCTAGCCTGTTTCAACAATTTGCAGTTTCCTAACGTACAGGCTTTTTGCGCATCCCGGCAACCCGGAGTATCCGCGTCCTGCCTGAAATAGGCGAGGCCACGGCTGTAATAAGCCATTGCCGAATCCGGTTTCCGGCGCAGGGCTTCGTCAAAATCCCCGATGGCCTGCTGATACTGGCAGATTTTAAGGTATATATGACCCCTGTTGATATAGGCCTGGACATCATCAGGATTAATGATTATCGCCTGACTGAAATTCTTAATAGCTTGTCTGTATTGGCAGCGTTCAGCATAATAAATTCCTCTCCCTTTGTAATCACTGGAATCGGTTGGCGGTTTTTTCTTTTTGGATTTAAAAAAAGAATAGGTCGTAAAGTTTTCAGTTAAAAATTCATCATCATTCATTGAGTCAGGATTTTTCAGTGCTTCCAGCAAAGCCAAGCTGGGTTGATAATACTTTTGCATATGTCCCTGCCTGATGATTTCATGGTGTTTTGGAAGCGCCGCAATATTTCCTGCAATCGCAAAGCATATGGCCATTACAATCAGCCAGGGGGGAATACGCAATTTATAAAATAAATTTGTAAGCATGACCAGTGTCATTGCCAAAATAACGGTTACCGGAAAAAAATAATACATCCTTGTAACATCAGGCCACATCAGGAGAGGATTTTTTATTAACATCAATGAATTCATTATAATGAACAGAAAATTTATTATCAACAATTCAACAAACGCCAGAATAAAATACTTTCTATCATTATCCGACACCGCCTTGCGGATATATAAATGATAAACAAAAATGGAAATGAAAACAAGCAGGAGCCCTATTGCCACTATTCGGGGAGGATTTCCTATCAAAAATCGAAATGTTTCAATATACAGGAAAAATCCGTTAGACATATGCTGTATCAAATTCTGAACATAATTCCCGATGGGCATTGTTGGAATATAAGAAACATCGGGGTAATATCCATTCAAAATATAGATCAAATACGGGGCGGCAGCATATCGGTATAATCCATGAAAAATAATGCCGGATATGCCTATCAGCAGCATCATGTATATATATCTATTCCGGAAAACAAATCCCCATATGGACAGGAATAAAAGAGCTGTAAAAGCAAAATACAAGCCCTGTTCGTCAAAGAAAGTTATGAGGAAGATTGCCGCGCAATACGCTGACCAGAGTTTTTTTGAAATTTGAGAACCAGGTTTCTCTCTCGAAATAACGGCGACTTTGTAAATCACATAAAAAAGAACAGCTCCTAAAAAGGCTACCCCGATTTTTGCGGCCCTGAAAAAAGTCCCGCCGAAAAATACACTTGGAGAAGTCCAGAATAAAACAAGCCAGCCAATCCCCGTCAGCGGTTTAAGATTCAATTCTTTCACACAAAATAACCAGAGCAGGCAACCAGTAGCAATGGAAAAGAGGTAATGCGTCAACGATAGAAAGTGCGGAAAACCGCTTTCAATGCCCAATTCAATAAATTTACTGTCGATAAAGTCGAAAACATAACTCAACTCCCGGGCGCGAAAGAAAGGCTTTTCTAAAATATCGCTGTCAAAAAATTTATTGAGAAGTGGAGTATCCGACAAATAAAACGGCAGACGAATATCCATCTCCGGATGCAGAATGCCTCCATGATGATTAAACACTGAAATCAGCGAAAAGAGACAACTCAGTATGATTACATGGAAGAGAGAAATTTTTTGACAATATTGATTGATTCGTTTTATGAAATTATTAAATATCATGATTGATTGACGACCAGAACATACATTACATTATCAAATTACCTTGCCAAGCTATCGGCAAAAGCCCTCGTTCTTAGCCCATTGCAGTACCTTGCACTGTCCCATTGCACATGCTTTTTGCGCATCACGGCAACCGGAATTTTTTTCACCCATCGATAAATAAGCAACGCCCCGTCCTGTATAGGCATCGGTTAAATCCGGGTTCAATCGTATTGCCTCGTTATAGTCCTCAATGGCCGGCTGATACCGGCCAAGATGAGAATAATCGACCCCTCTGCCGATGTAGGCCATGGCTAAATCCGGTTTCAAACGAATGGCTCTGCTGTAGTCTTCAATGGCCAGCCCAAACTGCCCCAGTGAAGAATAGGACATTCCTCTGTTGACAAATGCACCGGCATTATTCGGTTCGAGATGAATTGACTTATTATAATCATCAATGGCTATTTGATAATGGCCCAGCGCGGCATAAGCAACCCCTCTGTTAACATACAGGCTGAACTCCATTGGCGATATTCTGATAGCCTTATTATAATGATTAATAGCTTCTTCCATTTTCCCTTCGCCAACCAGTGCAACAGCCAAATTGTTGTGCGCCTGAGCATTATTTTGGGTCAATTTTAAAGCGTGACTAAAGAGCGTCGTGCTGTTTCTCCAGTAACCACATTGCTGCCATGTTAAAACTGTCAGCACAATCAGTACAGCTATTGATGCCGGTATCATTATCTTCGTGCGAATTTCTCTGTCTGGGAAAAAGAGCGGTATTCCCCAGGCCAGCATCATGGCAATACCAACAGACGGCAGATAGGTAAAGCGATCAGCCATTGCCTGGCCGGCAACCTGCACCAACCCGATTACGGGAATCAGCGTTCCCAGATACCAGAACCAACCCACAAAAAGAAACGGCCATTTTTTAGCAAAATAAATGGCCAGAATCGTAAATCCGACCAAAATGAAACGATAATTAAAAATCTGTTGCAAAATTAAAGCCTGATTGAGAGGGTAAAATACAGCTAAATCCATAGGCCAGAAAAATTTCTGTAGATAAGAAACATAGGAAATGATCGTATTAACGACACGCACATTCAGCGGTAACCTTTCCAATGAAATAACCAAATCACTTCTGTTGTGAACCCATAAATTTACGGTGCTTACAGCAATGGCCAACAAAACAAAAGGGACCTTTTCCCAGATCAGAGAGAAAATTTCAGATTTTCGCTTATTGAATTTGTTTCCTTCTGATACATTACCACTTGTCGGCGTTGCTTCTGCAAAAGAATAAGCTTTTTGCCAACGTTTCAGCGGCCAGTAATCCAGAAGCATAAGAACAAAGGGCAGAGTTACCATCGTGGATTTGCTTAGTAAGCTCAGGACAAATAATACAAGACAAGAATAATATCGGGCGCGTTTGTAATCTTTAGTATAGAAAGTATAGCCATACAGACAGGCCATTGCAAAAAACATACTTAACACATCTTTTCGTTCAGCAGCCCAGGCCACCGATTCCACCCGCAGGGGATGCAGAGCAAACAGGGCAGCCGCAAAAGCTGACGGCCAGATGTTATGGGTTGTTTCTTTCAAAAATAGAAACAAGAAGATGGCTGCGCTGATATGCAGTAGCAGATTGACCAAGTGGTGGCCTGTAGGCTTGGCCCCGAAAAGACTCCAGTCCAGCATATGGGAAAGCATGGTCAAAGGATGCCAGTTGCCGGCAACCGACGATTTAAACGCCCATTTAATGCTTTCCGCGTTAATACCCGATTTAATGTGATTATTTTCGGTAATATATTCGTAATCATCGAAATTTATGAAATCATTGCACGCTATTCGGCCAAAAGCTACAAAGGAAGAAATCATTAAGAAAAAAATTATCAGATAAGTATATTTTTTTTTCATTAATGTATTAAATCTGTGATAATCTATCATCGACAATATCCGCTGTCTTGAGCAACTTTCAGCTTTTTACAATTTCCCAATTTGCATGCCTTTTTTATGTCGCGACAAGCAGCAACTTTATCTCCTTTAATAAAATAAACGGTCGCCCTGTTTATATAAAGATTGTCATAATTCTCCTTCAGGCTGATGGCTTTATCAAAGTCATTGATTGCCATACTATGTAAATTCAAGTTTGTATATACAATGCCTCTGTTGTTGTAAACCTCTGCGTCGTTAGGACTCAGACTGATGGCTTTGTTAAAATCCCTGATAGCCTCGTCGTACTGTCCCATCTTACCATAAGAGGTTCCCCTGCCATGATAGGATGAAGGGAAATCAGGTTTCAGGTTGATAACCGTATCATAATCCCGTATTGCACTTTGATAAAAGCCTTTCGAATCATAGGCTCTTGCGCGATTGTAATAAGCAAGATATTTGTCTTTTTCTACTATTTTTATCGCATGGCTGAATAAAGTAATGGAGTTTTTCCAGTAGCGGCATTCATGCCAGGAAATTACCGCCATCATCGCTAAGAATACAATTCCCGCCGGAAATAAAACCTTTTTACGGATCTTTAAGATTGGAATGCCCCAGCCCAGCATGATGCCGATTCCTATCGAAGGCAGATAAGTATAGTGTTCATGCATCCAGTAAACGCCGCTCTTGGTAATTCCCAGAACAGGCAGAAGCGCTACTGCATACCACAACCATCCGGTTAAAAAATACGGGAATCGTTTAGCCAGCATGATGACGGCAATACTGATAACAAAAATCAGTGCAGTGGCCCCCCCTACCTGCCAGAGGGGAAGTTGTTCTGAAAAAGGATGAAAAAGATGCATGTCATGCGGCCAGAATATTTTCTGCAGATAAGTTATCATCGCAATGACTGCATTGGAAAGATGAAAATTTAGAGGCATATTTTTTGCCGCCGTTGGATCATTCCAGATTGAAAGCGTCCATATGGAAAAAGCTGTTGATAAGAGAAAGAATGGCATTTTTTCCTTCAATTGCCATAATAACCAATAGCCTTTCTTTGACTGAAAGCGTTGAAGCGGCCAGAAATCCAGCAAAACCATAATAACGGGGAGCGTTACAACCATGGATTTGCTCATAAGCGCGAGAACAAAACAAAAAAGAGTAAGCAGGTACCTTTTTATGTCAGGCTTTGCCGTGTAATATACATAAAAGCATAAAGTCAGCATCCAGAAGAAAGCGCTTAATACATCTTTGCGTTCAGCAACCCAGGCGACCGATTCCACATTAAGGGGATGTAACGCAAAAAAAGCCGCTACAAAAGCACTTTTCCATATTTCTGAGGTTACGCGGTTGAAAAACCAGAAGAGCAGAAGTGTGCTCAGGATATGAAAAAAAAGGTTGGTGATATGATAGCCCCTGGCATTCAGGCCGTAATTTTCATAATCGAACATGAATGAAAGCCAGGTCAAAGGATGCCAGAATCCGGTATAAGTCGTGCTGAAAGCCCAACGGATTCCACTCAATGTCAGTCCTGATTGGACATAACGGTTATTGACAAAAAACGGGTCATCTATATTAATGAAATTAAACTGATGCACCTGCCAGTAAACAACAAGCGAGACAACAATCAAAACCATATAAATAAAAAGTGTCTGTCCGGACGGGTCGATTTTGATTTTAGCTAACATGATAACCTGTTAATTCATGTCGTATGTAACTCAGTAACTGTTTAATGATTGATTACAGCAAATCTATTGGCTCTCGATAAATAACTGTCTCCCATTTCTTCGTCTATTCCTTTGCCCCGGCCTTTTCCAGGGCTTCTACAATTTTTATCCAATTATTTTTTTTAGCAATTTTCAGGGCTGTATAGTCTACATTGTTAATGTTCGCCTCTATATTGACATCAGCTCCCTTATCCAAAAGCAGACTGACAACATCTGTACGACCATTTTGTGATGCCAAAATCAGCGATGTAATTCCTTTGGCATTTTTGGCATTGACATCAGCGTCCTTGCTTAACAGAAGCTTGACAACCTCTGAATGGCCTTTCTCGGAGGCCATGATCAACGCAGATGCATTGTCGGAGGTTCTCCTGGCATTCACATCGGCTTTCTGATCCAAAAGCAGTTTGACTACGCCTGAATGGCCGTTTTGTGATGCCAAAATCAGCGATGTAACCTTATAGGAATTTGTCCTGGCATTCACATCGGCACCCTTTTCCACAAGAAGTTTAACAACTTCTGAATGGCCATTTTGCGATGCCAGCATCAGCGCAGTTGCACTTTCAGGTTTTTTCTTTGCATTCACATCAGAATCTTTATCCAAAATTCGTTTAACGACCTGTGCATAACCATTTTCCGATGCCAGCATCAGCGCGGTAATGTTATCAAAGGTTCTCTTTACCTTTGTATCAGCGCCCTTTTCCAGAAGAAGTTTAGCCGTCTCCGGACGATGATTTTCCAATGCCATGATCAAGGCGGTTGCATCATCGGAAGTTCTTCTGGCATTGACATCAGCTCCCTTATTCAAAAGAAGTCTGACAACGTCCGTATGACCGTTCTTCGATGCCAGCATCAGCGAAGAAACACTGTCCGAGTTCGTCTTTGCATTTACGTTAGCGCCACCGTCCAAAAGAAGTTTGACAATCTCTGTATGACCGTTTTCCGATGCCATCATCAGGATGGTAACATTATCCCTGATTGCCTTGATATTGACCTTAGCGCCTCTATCCAAAAGCAGTCTGACAACTTCCGTATGACCGTTGGCCGATGCTACCACCAATGCAGTTACGCCATCGAGAATTCTATCAATATTTACATCAGCGGCCTTATCCAGGAGGAATTTGACAACTTCCGTATGACCGTTCTCCGCCGCCACAATCAGTGCCGTAACTTTTTTTACAGAGATGCCATAATATTGCTTATTCAATGTTACGTTAATATCAGCACCTTCAGCGAGTGCTGTCTGCAAGTCCGGAAGATTTCCCTGTTCCGCAGCTTTAATCAATTTAGCATTCTTGTCATCTGTGCCTGCGTGAGCAATTACAGCCGTTATTAAAAAAAGGCAAAAGAGATAAAAAAGTTTTCGTTTCACAGGGGACCCCTCTGTTATGAAGGCAGAAGGCATTTTGCTTCCGTCATTTGTCTTCCAGTCCTTCGATAAATGCCAGAACATTTTTACCGAGAACACTGTGATTGTATCCGCCTTCCAGAATGCCGAAACAACCGCCACTATTTCGCCGCGCCGTTTCTCTCACGAGATTACCCATATATTTATAGTCTTCTGTTTTCAGAAGACCGCCCCAGTCGGATTCATGATTATCAAAACCGGCGGATACGGCAATCATGTCGGCTTTCGTCTCTGCCAGTGCATCCTGCACATTTTTCAAATATTCATTACGATTGGATGATGCGGGATTGAAAATTGTGACATATCCTTTATTGCCAAGGATATTGACATTGCCATCACCGTAATGCAGATCAAAATCAAGAATAAAAGCCTTTTGGATTTTACCTTCATGTTTTAATTTTTCCAACGCTATTGCCATATTGTTAAAATAACAAAATCCCCACGCGCTACCCGCCGATGCATGATGTCCTGGAGGGCGTATCAGGGCAAAGCAGGGCTCTTTCAAACCGATTTGCGCCGCCATCATTGCACCTCCGGCGGCCAGAGCAGCTATTTCGTAAACGCCTTCGCGTTCGACCGATCTTATATGATCTGGAGTATGCGCTCTGAGAATATCTTCCTGTGTTGCTGCTAAAGGCGTTACAAAATTGACTTTACCGCGCAAGGCCATTTCCACGGCCTGAATTCTTCCGGGAGCGGAAGCAGGATCGTTTGAATAAACTTCGTTATAATCTTCATGATAAACAACTTTCATACAATCCTCCTTTTATTGCTGAGTAAATTGTTTACAAAAGTTTGTTTTGATGATCATGCCTTTGATTTTTTCTTCTCCATGATGAAAGAAAAACGGCTGATAATCCAGGGTTCTTTTTGTCCGTCAAAAACTTTTTCCACAAACCTCACACGCCTGTTTTTTCCAACAAGCAGTATCGTGGAAGAGCGGGTTCCGTAAATCGGGCTTTGTATAAAAGCAGGGGATAAAATCCTCTCCCATTCCAAACCAATGCCTGTCTCGGGCAGTTTACTGTCCGGTGCAACACAGCGATCAGCCAGCAGAGAAAAAAGCTCTTCCTCCAAAGCGTCGCCTTTTTTCTCCAGTGCCGCTTTCAGCATCCTTTTGCTTCTGGTGACTTTTGGCCAGGGTGAATTCAAAAGATGATTGCTCAATCCGTATATTCCCGGTTTCAACTTTTGCATTTCTCCCCGGCTGGAAAAGACGAAAATATCGTGATTATCGCCCAAGAGCAGATTAAAACCGTTATACCGATCAACCTGTGAAGCAATTTTTTTCAGATAATGATCCGCGTTTTGTTTTCCGGTAAGGTAGCGGCTCACCAGTGAGCCGCGCGAACGTGCCCCGCTTTTAAAAGCGGAAGGATCCCGATAATTGGTAACAGCGGCAAATTTACCATCCCTGGTGATGCCCAGCCAGGTACCGCGACTTTTTAGATCACGTCCGGCAAGAACCTTCGGATGATCTTTCCAGAAATCCGCGGAAGATGACGGCCTTTCGTAAAATTCATCGCGGTTAGCCGCGAGAATCAGCCTGTATGAAGGGTGAACATTGTAGGCAAATGTTATCAGACACATCTGGATTCAATAAGCCCTAACATCTCATGCGGAGATTTATTTTATAATTTCTTTTAAACGCGCCATGATCCTGATCATGATGTCTCCCGCCGGGGCGTTGATAAAAACGTCGGCGATATCATCCTGGCCCGTCTGCCCCATATTGATAATCACAATTTTAGCTCCGGATTGCTTGGCATAAATCGGCATGTAGGCGGCAGGATAAACAACCAGACTTGAACCAATCACAATAAATAAATCGCATTGCTCTGATTCCCTTTCCGCTATCATCAAAGTGTCCTGAGGCAGCATTTCACCGAAAAAAACTACATCGGGTTTCAGAAGTCCCTGGCATTTTTCACATACCGGGAAAAAATCAGGTGACGGATGTTTTTGCCTCATCGTTTCCACGGAATAACGCTCGTTGCAATCCAGGCAAACCAGCCACTGCATATTGCCGTGCAATTCGTGAACTTTTTTCGGATCGTTGCCCGCCCGCTGGTGCAGGTTATCAATATTCTGCGTAATCACCGAACTTAGTTTATTCATTTTTTCCAGCTCGGCTATCGCCATGTGAGCCCTGTTGGGTGCGGCATTCGTCATCAGTCCTCCTTCCACCAGATAATACCATACTTTTTTGCGCGTCTCACCTGAACGCAAAAATCTGCCAATCGTGAAATCTTCGGGATCGACTTTGGTCCAGAGGCCGTCCGGCCCACGGAAATCGGGAATACCGGATTCCGTGCTGATGCCTGCTCCGGTAAAAACGACCAGCTTTTTCGACGCCGCAATCATCTCGGCGACTTTATTTATTTTTTCTTCCATATAATTTCTCCGCCGCTTTTGTTACAGCCTTCTTTGTTTTAGTTATATTGCCAGATTTAATTGTTGCATGAATTTCTTTCAGCGTTTTTTCATAGATATCCAGCATTTTACCGGCTTGAGAATTTCCTGTGATAATATCAACATAAAGTTCCGGACTTTCCAGGAACACTTTTTTTATAATATCCAGCTTTGTCCTGAAAAACGGTGTGGAAAATCTGTTTAATTTCCCGTAAGTCATATTTGTTCTGGCAAGAGCCATTCCCAGAGAAATCGTATTGATATGATTGAGCGCCTGAATGACAGCCATCATTTTATCGTGTTTTTCCGGAGTTTCCATCCAAACAGCCAGTTTATTTTTTTTGAACAAACTCTTCAGCCAGTGAAACCATTTTGTGCCGCGTGCCGGACATAAAATAACATTCTGCCCTGAATCATCTTTCAGCTGAGGCCCGAAAAGAGGATGACAGCCGACGACTTCCGCCCGGCAATGAGCCAGCATCAGTTTCACCGGCTCTTTTTTGAGGGATGTTAAATCCATCAAAAGCTTATCTTTTGTCAGGAGAGGACCAACTTTCTTTATTGTTTCAGAGGTTACGGAAATGGGAACCGCCACGACCAGGACATCACAAAGTCTTGCCAGATCATCTATGCCCATCTTTGTTTTTCTGCCGCAAACATGGACGGTACAGCCTTCTTTCTTAAGCAAACCGGCAAACCAGCGCCCCATGCCGTTGGTACCGCCGATTATTCCCACCTTGATTTTTTTCATTCGCTAATCGCTTTCTGTCTTAATAAGTGATCCGCCACAACCATGTTCACCATCGCTTCACAAACCGGCACAATCCGGGGCAGGACGCAAATATCGTGTCTGCCCTGAATTTCAATGATCCTTTCCCTGCCCCTGGAATCTATTGTCTTTTGAGGTTTTGCGATCGAGGGAATAGGTTTGCAATAAGCCCTCAATATAATTTCTTCACCATTGGTTATGCCCGCGAGTATTCCCCCCGCGTAATTTGTCATAAAACCTTTTTTGGTCATTTGATCATTGGACTGAGAACCCTGCATACCCGCAAGGGAAAATCCGTCACCTATTTCCACCGCCTTCACCGAACCGATGCTCATCAAGGCTTTCGCCAAATCCGCGTCCATCTTGTCGAAAACCGGCTCACCCAGGCCGGAGGGACAACCGCGGACAACAATCTCCACCACACCGCCCAGCGAATCTCCCATTTTTCGGACTTCCTCTATCTTCTTTTCCATTTCTGCCGCAGCCTGTGTATCCGGGCAGAAAAGCACATTTTCGTAAACGGACTTTCTTAAATTTTTATCAGAAGGCATTTTGTCACGATCAATTCCTATGGAACCGATAGCCAGTGTGTAGGCAATGACATCAATTCCGGAGAGGGCAATCAGTTTTGCGGCTATGGCTCCCGCAGCAACGCGGGCTGCTGTTTCCCTGCCGGAGGCCCGTCCCCCGCCTCGCCAATCGCGAATCCCGTATTTTTGCAGATAGGTAAAATCCCCCTGCCCGGGACGAAATACATCTTTCAGTTCATCATAGGAGGAAGACATTGCGTCAATGTTTTTTATGGCTAATGATATCGGTGTGCCGGTTGTCTTGCCTTCGAAAATACCGGAGAGAATTTCGACTTTGTCCTGCTCTTTCCTTGTAGTTGAGGATACTGCTGTTGAAGGTTTTCTTCTGTCGAGCGCCTGTTGAATGTCGGGCTCATTCAAAGACAATCCCGGGGGGCAGCCATCCACAACCGCTCCCAGTGCTGCTCCATGCGACTCTCCCCATGTTGTCACGCGAAAAACACTGCCTATGGTATTGCCGGCCATGATCACTCCCATAAAAACATTAATAATTTCAAACCGACAGAAAAACGGATCAACGTTTTCTTAGCACGATTTTAATTTTTTAGCGTCAGATTTTTTTAGCTTTTGTTAGTTTCAGGTAATTTTCCCGATTTAAGCAAATACTGGTGAATTTCTTCCGCGATCTGCTCCGGAGTTTTGTTTAACGTATCCACCGTATAATCGGCTTCCCGCTCATATAATGGAAGCCTGTGTCTCATAATATCTATTGTTTCCTGAACAATATTGCCGGTCGTAAATTGAGGGCGGGTTGCCTCGTTCTGGGCATCCTGTTTGAGGCGTTCAATAATGTCATGCAAAGGGGCGTTCAGCCATATGACGACACCCGACTGTTTTAACAAATCCACATTCTGTTTTAATAATTCTATATTCTCTCTGAACAGAACGACACCGCCGCCGGTGGCGATAACGCAATCTTCCTGCTCGATCAGCGATTTAATGATGTCTTTTTCCCTGGCGCGGAAGTCCCCCCAGCCTTCAAGCGCGACAATTTCCTTGATGGGCATTTCCATGCTCTTCTCAATCATGGCGTCCGTATCCCAGAAGGCAATTTTCAATTTATCGGCAAGAATCCTGCCTACGGTGGATTTTCCCGTCGCCCGGTAACCGATTAAAACGACCTTCATAGTTTTTTCAGTTCCTCCCAAAACGTTGGGAATGATTTATCGACACACTTTTTATCGGTTATTTCGATACCCTGTTGGGCCAGACCGGCTATAGCGAAACTCATCGCCATGCGATGATCATTATACGTTTCAATTTTTGCCGGTCGCATCTTACCACCTTCAATGACCAAACCTGTCGGCAGTTCCCGGGCTTCAATGCCCACGCGGTTTAATTCAGCAACAACGGCTTCCAGGCGATTGCTCTCCTTGATTCTCAAATGGGCCACATTTTCAATAACGGTTTGTCCTTCGCGAAAAGCCGAAAGCACCGCCAGAGTCGGCACCATATCCGGCATGTCTTTTAAATCGAAGACAAGATTTCCTTTTGTTAAACCGCCACCGGATACTTCCACCCAGTTTTCTCCCGACTTCACCCTACAGCCTATTTTTTCGAAAAAATCAAGCAAACGAATATCACCCTGCGCGCTTTGCCGGCTGATGCCTTCAATCTTGATGGTTTGTTGCAAAACAGCCGCCGCCAGGAAGAAATAAGACGCGCTGGATGCATCGCCTTCTACAAGATATTTGCGTCCCTGATAAATTTCTCCCGGTTTCACATAATATTCATACTTCCCCGTCTCGCTGACATCGGCGCCAAAATCGCGCATAACTCTAATGGTAAGGTCAATATAAGGAGCGGAAACCACGCCGCCCTCCAGGGTTAAACCTATGCCCCGATGGGTGTATGGCGCGCATAAAAGCAGAGCCGATACATACTGCGAGCTTTCAATATTCGTGAGCGTTACCCTGCCGCCCGCCAAACCATTGGCATTGATTTCCACAGGAGGGCAATTGTTGCGGCACACAATATCAACACCCATTTCTTTTAACGCATCCGCCAGAGCGCCCACCGGCCTCTCACAGAGGCGTTTTTCACCCGTCAACACATATTTGCCCTTTCCCAGACAGACCAGAGCCGTCAGAAATCTCAAAGCGGTACCGTTATTTCCCAAAAACAATTCTCTTTCACTCTTGATTAATTTTCCGGCTGTACCGTAAACGGAAAAGCCATCGCCCGCGGCCTCTATCCTGGCTCCTAACGCCCGCAACCCCCCGATTAAATAAATCACATCCTGCGAAACAAGCACGTTGCTGACAAAAGAATCTCCCCGCGCTAAAGCGGCTGCTACCAGTGCCCGCTGACTCAGACTTTTGGAACCGGGAACGCGAACGGTCGCGTATATTTTTTCAGAATGATCATGATTATTATTCACTTTGTCACCAACCTCTTTAATATGACTTTTTTCATCAGCACCCGCGGTGGCTCCATGCCCGTCCACAAACGTAATTGTTCGGCACCCTGATGAACAAACATATCCAAACCGGATAAAATTTTGCAGCCCTGCTTTCGGGCATCCACCAGTAATTTTGTCATCAACGGATTGTAAATGACATCCATGACATATTGATAACCCATGAGCGTCCTGGCGTTCACGGGTGATTTGTCTTTATGAGGAGACATGCCTACCGATGTTGTATTAATCAGACAGTCGGCCTTGATTTTGCCCGCTTCGGAAAGTGGATAAAAGAAGCAATTCAATTTCGTTGAAAGAATCTTTCCTTTTTCGGACGTGCGATTCACGATGACGGGAATACCACCTTCTTTGATGATTCCATAAGCCGCTGCCCGGGCCGTTCCACCGGCACCGATGATAACGAAGGTCTTGTTTTTGATGGTCATGGCTTTTTTAAGGGTCAGCGCCAATCCCATCCAATCCGTATTATAACCGGTCAGGCGGCCGTTATGGTTGACGATTGTGTTGACCGCTCCGATTTCCAGTGCGTCGTCGTCAATATCATCCAGATATTCCATCACCGCGATCTTAAATGGAATGGTAACACTGGCTCCGCGGATGTTCATCCCCCTGAGCCCCGCCATTGCCCCACCGATATCCTGAACGCTGGAAGCACTATAACTTTCGTCAATGCCCATTTTTTTTAAAGCGGCATTGTGCATCAACGGAGAGAGGCTATGTCCTACGGGATTGCCAAACAATACATAATTTTTTGGCGGCAGCTTTTGTAAAGATAATGCAGGGATAAAAGGATCATTGCGTTTGCCGTTGAACCACTCCTGAAATTGATTCATTTCGTGAACCGTATATTGTCCGGGCGCTGATTGCCCTTCCTTCTCCAGTGTGGCAAAACTCAGATAACTGCCCATAAAAGGAGCAATGGCGCGGCTGATACCGCCCTTTTCTCCCATGCACAGCGAAATTATTTGTTGAGAGCGCTCACGCGCAAAAGAAATCAAATTCAGTGTTATCAGATTATCTTCGACATTTCTGGCTGTGGTCACTATTTTCACAATGGAGGGTTTGAACTTCGCGCATTGATGAAATATTTCCTTCAATTTTATCAGCGAGGGAGTTTCTTCAAGATTGTGGCAGGAAACAATCAAATTTGTTTTCCCGCCTTTTTTCGCGCACAATGCCTTAAGTTCATGGATAGCCTTACTGCCTTCCGCAAGTTCGATATCGATAAAATCCGCACCCAGTTCAATGGCCTCTTTGAGCAATGCCATTTTCTCCTTTGTACCTTTTACAGCATTTTTAACGGATATCTGCTTCCCGGTTAAAGCGGCTTCTTCCTTTTTCCGGCAGGTAACGATAACTTGAACTGTATCGGAATGGTTGCGAATGGCAGAAATCAATCCGGCAAGATTTCCCTTCCCTATCAAATCCATTCTCAGTTCGATCAAGTCGGCAAACCGGCAGCTTCTTTCTACGGCATGCAAAGCATCTTTGTTCACGGGTGAGGTGATGGGAATACAAATCATAAGGCGCCTTCATTTTTCGGGTAGGAACCCAGTATTTTCAGAAAAGTTGTTTTTTTCTTCAACTCCTGCAGGCAGCTCTTCACATGCTTATCTGTCACATGGCCGATCATGTCCACAAAAAAACTGTATTCCCACAACTTATCCTTCACGGGATGAGACTCTATTTTCGCCAGATTGATTTTCCGGCGGGCAAACGATGCCAGCGCACTGTGCAGTGAACCCGGAGAATGAGGCGTTGCAAAAATCAACGACGTCTTGTCATTTCCCGTTATATCACTCTGGCCCGTGCCGATAACCAGAAAGCGCGTCATATTGGAAGAATTATCCTCGATGCCTTCCGCCAGCACATTCACGCCGTAAATTTTCCCAGCCAATAAACTCCCGATTGCCGCTTCATGTTTTTTCCCTTTTACCATCTGCACCGCAGCGGCAGTGCTTTCCGTTTCTCCCAGCGAGCAATTGGGTAGATTGGTCTTGAGCCATACCTGGCACTGCGCCAGAGCGGGCGGTATGGAATAAACTTTTTTAATATCCTTCATATCTTTAGCCGAAGAAATCAGGCACTGGCTTATCCGCAGATAAATTTCCGCCCTGATTTTCAGTTGTGTCGTAATCAACCGGTCGAGCGTCGTATTGATGGATCCTTCCAGTGAATTTTCCACGGGAACAACACCCCAGTCTATGGTCCCCTTTTCCACCTCGTCAAAAACGCGGGAAATTCCGGTCTGAGGAAAATAAATACTGGACTCGCCGAAATGCAGGCGCGCCGCCAGATGGGAAAAGGTTGCTTCCGGTCCCAGAAAAGCGATGGTCATCGGCCTCTGCAAGTCACGTGAAGCGGAAATAATTTCCCGGAAAATAGTCGTCAGCGCCTTCTGTGGCAGGGGCCCGGCATTGAGTTCTCTCAGATATTCGTGAACCTTCGCTTCCTGAGAAGGATCGTATACCTGCATTCCACCTTCCCCTTTGACCATACCGATCCGGACGGATATTCGCGCCCGCTCATTTAAGAGCCGGACAATTTCCTTATCCTTGTCCCTCATTTTTCCTCTCAGGATTTCCAGCTTGCGCGGTTTCATCATTTCATTTCCTCAAGAACTGACGCGATCAGACTCTGTTCAATGTAACCATTAATAAAAGGCATTCCTATTTTCTTTAACAAAACAAAATGAATCACATCACCTTTCTTCTTCTTATCCATTTTTAACTGGGCGATAATCTTCTCGCCACTCAAAGATTTCGGTATCCTTACAGGAAGTCCCGCCTGACGGATGAGGGCTTCTATCCGTTCAGACTCATTGTTTTTAAGGTAACCCATTTTTTCGGAAATGCGCGCCGCTGCTATCATCCCCAAAGCCACGCCTTCGCCGTGTGTGATGGAATATCTGGAAATGGCTTCCAGTGAATGGCCTATGGTGTGACCGTAATTAAGAATCCGCCTCAACCCGTGCTCCTTTTCATCAATTTCCACAACCGATTTTTTTATCTGGCAGCAGTTTTCCACAAGACCGGGCATGAGCTTCGAATCATTTGATTTCACCGCTTCGATATTGTCTTCCAGCGAGCGAAACATTTTTTCATCATCGATAATCCCGTATTTAATCATTTCCGCCAGTCCGTTATTGAATTCTTTTTCCGGCAATGTATCCAGAAAACTCAAATTGGCGAACACAGCGCTTGGCTGATAAAAAGTCCCCAAAAGATTTTTACCCTGGGAAAGATCGACACCCGTTTTACCGCCGATACTGCTGTCCACCTGCGCGACCAGCGTCGTGGGAATCTGAATATAAGGGACACCGCGCATAAATACGGATGCGACAAAACCCGCCACATCGCCGACAACACCGCCGCCCAGAGCGATCAGGCTGGTTTCCCGATCCGCTCCCGACTCCATTAATTTACCCGCAATATCCGTTACGGTTTTGATATTTTTGGAGGATTCGCCCGCAGGAAAATCAATCAGGGACGCATTGAGTCCTATTTCTTTCAGGGCGGCAAGAAACTTTTTGCCGTAAAGACCGCCAACGCAATCGTCGGTAATCACGGCATAACGTCCCGCCTTGTAGTTTTTGGCAATCAGCAGTGTGATCCGGTCAAGGATGTCCTTGCCGATACGTATTTCGTAAGATAATGAACACTTTCTATCCAGATTCACTTTTACCGTTTTCATTTTCCTGATTCCTTTCAGCTTAATAAATCTTCTAATGTCTCATAATCGCCGTAATCGCCCTTAATTCTTCCATCATCTGATAGAACTTTTCCGGCTTCAGCGATTGCGCGCCGTCGGAAACCGCTTTTTCCGGCTCGGGATGAACTTCCACGATAATGCCGTCCGCGCCCACGGCAACTGCCGCGCGGGACAACGGTATGACATATCTCCAGTTACCGGCGGCATGGCTGGGATCAACGATGACCGGCAAATGCGTCAGATTCTTTAAAACCGGGACGGCGCTGATGTCCAGGGTATTTCTCGTGGCTGTCTCGAAAGTTCTGATGCCACGTTCACAAAGAATGACGTTGGGATTGCCTTCCGAAAGAATGTATTCCGCCGACATCAGCAATTCTTCAATGGTCGTCATCATGCCTCTTTTTAAAAGCACCGGTTTGCGCGAATGACCGACTTTTTTCAGCAGGGCGAAATTCTGCACATTGCGCGCGCCGATTTGCAGCATATCGGCGTAGGATTCCACAAGATCCACATCAGCCGGGTTGACCACTTCCGTAACTGTCGGCAGACCGGTCTTGGAACTGACATCATTCATTATTTTCAGGCCTTCTTCTTCCATTCCCTGGAAACTGTAAGGCGACGTGCGCGGCTTGTAGGCCCCGCCCCGGAGAACATGCGCACCTCCCTTTTGGGCTACATAGGCCGTTTCCAGCAGCTGCTCCTCGCTTTCAATCGCGCAGGGACCGGCTATGACAACAAATTCCGGTCCGCCTATTTTAACCGAACCCACGGATACTTCCGTATTGCCTTCATGTGATTCGAGGCTGGCCAGCTTATATGGCTTTAAAATGGGCATTGTTTTTTCGACTCCGGGCAGGGATTCGGCGTATTTAAGAATTTCCTTGCCCCGATTGTCACCAACCGCCCCGATGATTGTTCTTTCCACGCCGACCGACGGATGCGCCTTGTATCCGACGGATTCAATCCAGCGAATCACATCCTCAATTTGTTTTTCGGTAGCATGATTTTTCATAACGATAATCATATTTTTTTCCTCCTAAAATTAAAAAGCCAGAGCGCTTTTGCCGCCCCGGCCTTTTAGAAAGAAAAGCCATGGGCGATTTCGATCTACCCATGGCTGTTTTGGTTTATTTAACCTTAACGAGTCCTCCTCAGCGACGGGCAGACCGATGTATAATAGGTATAAAACCAATAACCGTAAAAATTAATATTATTTACATTCAGTTTTCTGTCCATCGTTAAAAAAACCCCATTTTTTATCGATTGGTTTAATAATTAAACAAATAATATTTGTCAAGAAATATTTTACCCTGACCCTGGAGGCAGGGAACAAGTGATAATGGGGCTGTTTACCGGGAGCGCATTACCGTAGGGAGGCGCAATGATAAATTGATACTTACCTTGCCGGTAAAATCCACAGGATTTTGCAATATGCTTAGATGCAAGGGGCGCGAGCCATGAGGAATGAGACGTATTTTCGCATACGTCGCAATGACAAAAGGCGAAGCGCAACACAGCAGACTATAGTGCCCTTTAGGGTATGGGTGTTTTTTAACAGCCCTTATTACAGCAGATTGATGCCGGTATCAAAGGCCGTCAAATTAATTTGGCGCTTATTGGCGGACATGCTTTTGGCTATTTCTTTTTCAAAAGCGTGACGGTCAATCGGCAGTAATGATGTGCCCGCCAGAGCCCCAATCATAACGATATTGCTTAAAACAGGATTCCCCAGTTCAATCGCCACGGATGTGGCGTCAATCAGCCAGTTTTTCGCGGACAATTTATCCAGCATGGATTTGACTTCATCCAGAGAAGGATAGGTAAAATCGCCTGTTATGACGCCCATGGGATAAACCATGCGTGAATTGGCCAACACAGCGACAGCTGGATTTCCGTACCTGGTGAGCACCCTGAGCGCCTCCACCGGCTCCAACGCGATAATGATATCCGCGGCGCCCTGCGGAATCTGCGGACTTAAAACGGAAGTTGACGACACACGCAAATGACTCATCACGGAACCGCCGCGCTGAGACATGCCAAATGTTTCACCGATAGTGACGATAAAGCCCGCGCTTACGAGCATTCCGGCCAGTACACGAGACGCCAGTACATTGCCCTGCCCGCCGACACCGGTGATAATGATATTAATTGGATCTTTATACAAATTCGCATTCATT
>CAYMWM010000041.1:6916-26836 GCA_964394185.1 uncultured Smithella sp. | reverse complement strand
GCTCTTAGCGAGTGTCATGATCCCCGAGGCTTGCCGCGGGGAGTTTCACTTATCTTTATGTTCAAAAAAACCGGAGGCGTAGCCATACCCTCCGGCTTTTTTATTATCAGGTTGTAAAAAGCGGTTTCCTGTTATAGAAAAGATTATTAAATCCCGAATACAAACCATAGGGCTGCCCGAATGGATGCGAAAGACGAAAAAAACGAACACATAAAATTTGTCACTGTGTATAAAGCCGGCGATCCGGCTTTTATCTCTTTTGCCAAATCGCTCCTGGAAGCGGAAGGCATCATTTATTACTTTAAAGGCGAGGGGCTTCAGAACCTGGCAGGCGCGGGCAGCATGGGGACAGGTTACAATCAGATTTTTGGCCCGGTTGAAATTCAGGTGGATGAAAGGGATGCTCAAAAAGCCAAAGAAATGCTGGAACAGAATGAAAAGGCCAATTTCGTTATGCCGGAAAATTTTGACACGGATGAAGTGTAGTGAATACGGACGTCATTCTATCACGAAAGGTTGAAGAAATGCGTTCATCAAAGCCCCGTGATAATAACAGCCACTGTTTCAGATGCTTTATGCGGCGGGAGACCTGCATTTGCCCCATCATTCCCACGGTCAAGACGCGGACGGAATTCCTGATTCTGCGGCATATCGCCGAGGAGCTGAAAACCAGCAACACAGGGAGGCTCGTGGCTCTGGCGATGCCCAACGCGCGCATCATATCCTGCGGGGGAGGGGAACGCAGCGGTATATTACCCGCTGACGAAGCATTGCTAAGGGAGCAGGGCACGCGGCTTTTGTGGCCGGACGGCACCGGCGCGCATCCCGGCAGGCATGAACTAAAACCGCCCCGGCGGGTGGTGGTGCTGGACGCGACCTGGCGGCAGGCCCGCAAATTATTCAGCAGGACACCGGCATTGCAGGCAATGCCCGTGCTTGTTCTGCCCGCACCGGATTTAAAAAGAGAGAGGCTCAGGGAACCGCATCGGGAAGACGGGATGTCGACACTCGAGGCAGTCGCTGCGGCTGTCGCCAAACTTGAAGGTGCAACAATAGCTGAACCCCTGGAAGAACTCTATGATGAATTTGTCCGCCGTGTAAACGCCCGGCGCTGGGGAATAAAAAGCCGTCACTGAATACGCCATGATCCCGCGCGGAAATATTGCCGCTCAAAAAAAATTTCCATTTTGATTCTTCCGTAATAATGCGGGGAGGCGGGCCAAATAGAAACCCCTCGTGAAATATAATATTTTCTTGCGAGGGGTTTACGAGAACCACGGATGCCGTCTTCATCTTAATAACAAGAGTCTATACGCGCATTGCAGTTTCCCGAGTATCCGAACATTACTCTTGCCTTTAAAGAAAAGCAAACCGTGTGCCATATTCAATAAAGCCGGTTCGCTTCTGCGTAAAAAAATAAATTTGCCTTTAATATTAATTATAACGGTTATTTGTTTACCATCCGGTCAATGACATTATACGGCGGCGGGAGGTGGTAAAATTGACTTTTCTCACCACTGTCATGTCAATTTGGCCACCCGTAACGGCTGATTCCCCGTTTCACATATTTCCGTTTTTATGCTAAATTGAAAAAAATAGTCGTGAAAGGCCGTGAAGGAATTATTTAACTTTGCCGTTCGTTCAACGAAAGGGAGGACCGTATGATTAAAATATTAGGGGTAATCATTAATATGGCAATCATTGCGTATCTGGGATATCAGGCATCATCATGTCTCAATCAGGAGCAAATCGCGGGCATCACGGTCAACCAGGACCCGATGGTATTTTCTTTTGTGGCGGTCGTCGCTTTGTTTATAGCTTTAAGAAATTAGCAGCTGTCCCCGCCCGGGACGCAGGGGTATTGCGTCCTGACGAAATGAATGTAACTTTCCGGGAGTCTGATGACTTTTTATTTATAAAGGAGTGAAACATGAAAAAATATTTAGGGGTGTTCATCGTTGCCGTGTCTGTCGTTCTCCTGTCTGCGTATGTATACAGCGCGAACGCGCCGAAGGAAATTGTTGTTGACGGTTTTGTTCCCAAAGACTGGGGGAAATTAAAGCATGTCGAACCTTACAAGCCGGGCGACCAGTATCACAAAAAGCTTTATTTTGAGGATGAAGACGGCAATATCCGCATGATCGGACTTTTTCTTTCCAAAAACGGATTCAAAGTCGGTGAACGGGTTGTCGTGATAAAACGATGTTAGCACGCTGATATTCCACATTTATCAAATTGATGGAGCTTAAAGGGCGAAGATTGTCTATCGCTTACCGGAGAAATGCATGTTGAAAAAAGAAGATTATTCCTATTACATGAATTTGAATAATCCCGTCCTTGCTCCGGAAATCGAAAAAATCCTGGCGAACGCCCCCCGGATTACGCCGGTGGATTACAGGGACGTCAACCGGATATTCGATGAAAAAGGCCTGCAAAACGAAATCGGATATGCAAAGCTGAAAAACGGCGACTATCTGGTGGCCATGAAAACTGCGATGCCGGATGTGACATGCGAAATGGCAAAGTGGTGGTTCTGGTGGCATGTTCAGGAAAGTCGGCGGTATCAGATATGGTTTCCGGGCGAGCATCTGTCCTTAAGCTATTCGCCGCGGAATAAAAAATATTTTACGGGAGGTTTCGGCGAATTTCAGGAAAATACCGTTTACCCGGTGGAAAGAATAGGGAACAAAACAATTACACTGTCCATTAAATTTGTTCATCCCCGGACATTCGGCCTCAGCGAAGCCCATATCAAAAAAACTCAGAACGCTTTTTTGCTTTGCGGTTTTGTCGGCGTGATGAGGGGAATGATCCGGCACACAAAAATGCTCCATTACTTCAGGCCGGAGGGAAACGGCGTCGGACTGATAAGCCGTTTCTGGCTGGGCAACGGCCTGCCCCCGGTTCTTAAAATCCTCGCGGCGAATGCAGCGCAGGCCTGCGAAATGGCGAAGCACTGCTCGCTGGAATACAGCAGGCTGGGCATGATTCTGCCCGGGTTATACGCCAGGTATAAATGACCGGACGCGGCCTGAAGTCTTGCCGCTCTTTCCCGCTGCTTTCCTGTCGACGGAATAATAATTTTTAACGGGTTTTATATAATGACTGTGGAAACGTTCAAGACATTTCTGACCGGCGGCGGCGTGCAGCTGGAAGTACTGGGTGCCGTGCCGGAGAATGCCGGCGCCTGTTTAATCGTCTGGCCCTGCATGGGCGGCGCGGTGCAGATGTACCGGGTGCCCGTGGAAAAATTTACCGCGGGCCGCTGCGCCTGCATCCTGTATAATCCGCGCGGCCATGGCCGTTCCGGGGGGCAGATGGAAATCGAGACAGCGCTTAGCGATCTGGAAGAAATTCTGCAAAAACATGTTTCTCCGGAGATACCGCTCGTCATGGTCGCCCACAGCGCGGGAGCGAACGCCGGGCTGCAATTCGGGGCGCGTGTCCGCCCGCCGGAAAAATTCGTGCTGGTCGCGCCGGTGCTGGATTCGCGCGAATCGCTGTTCTCGATGTATCAGAGAAATACCATCTCCGAATTTATCGACATCCTCTGCGCCAACACCGAGGACGGCACGCTGGTGCGAAAGGTGCTTGCCGATGAGCGATGGCTGGATAGCGAAGTGTGGGAATCGCAGGGTTTAAGGCAATTGCTGGATGATGTTCCCGCCCGACTGAAAGTGGGCACGTTTCTGGAAAAACTTTTTCTGCCCGGACACAATGCCTTTGAGGAACTGGCCATGCTTGCCCGCCGCACCCGCATCCTCGTGGCCCCGGATGACACATGGTATCCGGCCGCGACCACCGGCGGGCTGGCCCTGTGGCATAGCATCCCCATCGAAACCATTGCCGAGGCACAAAACCACTTTTTCACCGGCGCCTGGGAACACGTGTGGGCGGATGTTCTGCGTATGGTCATCCCTCCGGCGTAATTTCCTTCGTGCTGCGAAACATAATTCAAACTTCAGAATGTTCAAAATATGAATTCATAATATTTAAATAAGATGAACTCTGATTTAAGATGTGGTACAAGTATTCCCGACAGGCAAAACGGAAAACATCCGTAGAATATGTTAATCGGCCGGGTAATAAAAATAATATTTGTATTTAATGCAGGATGTGAGGGATATGAACGATCCATCTGATTTCGTAATAGAAAATAAATGTAAAGAGTTATTCAACGCGTTTCAAGGTGTTTTGTTGTGGCAATGGGACAATCGTTTTGAAGCCGTTTTAGCTGAATTTAGCGTGTCCGATAAAGATAAGATTCAGTCAATCCTTAAGGAACATTTCATTATGACATGGGATAGCTCAAACATTCATAAAGCGCCTGATACCGTTCAAAAGGTCAATAGTTATCTTGGCAAACTCAGGTCGGGGCAGTTGCTTTTTACCTCGGATACCGGCGCGACGGCTTATATCTATTGCGCCTGGTGGCCCTGGGGCAACGGCAAGACCATCTCCATCCGCGTCGCGCCATGCTATAAGAAATTGCCGGATTCGGATAAAGCCGGGAAAGTCCGGCAATTCAAAGGCTGGTTTGGGTTTTAGAGAAATCCAAGGACAGCCAAATCAAAAAAATTTGACTGAACACGTGGTCTCGACCTTTCTCGGGGCAAGAAATTTAATGAACATTAATCTTAAAACATCAATAGCCGATAAATTTAGAAATACTTCTCTGGGCTTTGTAAGAATTAAAAAAAATCTTAGTATTAATCATTTTACAGATAATGATACAGAAATATTATTAAAAAAAATTATTTTATCTACACCCTTGGAGGATATAGTAACAAAAGGGAAAAATCATTATTTCAAATGCTTAGCATATAATGCTATCTTAACTGTAAATTCTTATACTTTCACGATTATAACAGCGAAAAAAATTAAAAACAGGAATCCGTTTTCTGAAAAATAAAACAAAACTTGCAACAAAGGCAATACAGCCGATCGCTACGCTCCGGGTGATTGTTTCGTTATGAAAGAAAATAAAATTATATCACCAAAATCCGGGGACAGTTTCACTTTGTCTTTTGCTTGTTTATGAATTTAATCTTTTAGCGTTCGATGCACCAGAGGGGCCAGACGCCCGCGGAATTTTTCCATGTAGATGTAGAAAACGGGCGTGATGTAGAGCGTCAGTGTCTGGGAAAAGAGGAGTCCTCCGACGACGGCGAGTCCCAGAGGGCGGCGTGATTCCGCTCCGGCGCCGAGCCCGAGGGCGATGGGGATGCCGGCCATCAGGGCGGCCATGGTTGTCATCATGATGGGACGGAACCGGATGATGCAGGCCTCGTAGATGGCGTCATGCGGGGTCTTCCCCTCTTTTCGCTGCGCTTCAATGGCAAAATCCACCATCATGATGCCGTTCTTTTTGACGAGTCCGACCAGCATGATGATTCCCACAAAAGCATAGATTGAAAGTTCAGCGCGAAACACCATCAACGTTAATAGCGCGCCGAAGCCCGCGAACGGCAGGGCGGAGAGAATGGTGACGGGATGATAGAGGCTTTCGTACAGGATGCCGAGGATGATGTAGATCACAACAATAGCCAGAACCAGCAGAATGCCCATGCTGCCGAGAGAGGATTGAAAAGCCTGAGCAGTGCCCTGGAACGCGAAAGTCATTCCGGACGGCAGGGCGGAATTTCTGATGCTTGCTCTGATATTATCCATTGCCTGACCCAGGGACACGCCGGGTTTAAGGTTGAACGAAATGGTCACGGAAGGCAATTGTCCGGAATGGCTGATCGATAGCGGGCCGACATCTTCACGGAGCGTCGTGATAGACTTCAGCGGCACCAGCTGGCCTTTGGAAGAACGGATATAAAGCATATTGAGCACGGAAGGATCCGTTTGATACTGGGAGAGAAGCTCCATGATCACCTGATAGTCATTGTTCGGCGTATAGATGGTCGAAATCTGGCGTGTGCCATAGGCGCTGTAAAGGGCGTCCTCTATCTGTTTGGGCGTGACCCCCATGATGAAAGCCTGATCCTTGTCAATGTCGATATGCAGTTCAGGATTCTTCAGTTGCAGATCGCTGCTGACGTCCTGCAGATCGGGCATCTGGCGCATCTGCTGCTCCATTTTGGCGGCATAGTTGAAAAGCTCGCTGGTATTGGTGCCCTGAAACGTTACCTGATAAAGGCTTCTCGAAATACGGCCGCCCAGATTGATCGGCGGCGGATTGGTCAGATAAGCCCGGATGCCCGGAACGGCGGCCAGTTTGGGACGTAACTGGGCGATGACCTGATCCGCGGTGAGTTTTCTTTCCCGGCGGGGCTTGAGAATGATGAACATATTTCCCGTATTGGCTCCGCTGCTTCCGCCGGATGACACGGAACACATAAAACGCGCCACGTTGGGATCTTTCTGGACGATCTCCAGAAGCGCCATCTGGTGCGCGACCATTGCGTCAAAGGAAATGTTCTGCGCCGCTTCCGTCTGCATCGAAATCTGATCGCGGTCTTCCGAGGGGATAAATCCCTTCGGTATGACGTAAAACAGTAACACGGTTGCACCAAGGATAACGCCGGAAAAGATCATCGCCGTGCGGCCATGCGACAGGACGATAAGGAGGGTCCTCTGGTAGAATCTGAGCAGAGCGTCGAACCCCTTCTCTACTGTTTTGTAAGCTTTTCCATGTTGTTCCTTTCCGGGGGCGCGGATAAAACGGCTCGCCAGCATGGGGGTCAGGGTCAGGGAAACGAAACCGCTGACCAGAACCGCAACGCCGATGGTTACGGCAAATTCGCGGAACAGGCGTCCCACAATGCCGCCCATGAAAAGGACGGGGATGAATACGGCGGCCAGAGACAGCGTCATCGAAATAATCGTGAAGCCGATTTCTTTCGCTCCGTCGAGGGCCGCCTGCATGCGTGTTTTCCCCATTTCCATGTGCCGGACAATATTTTCCAGCATGACGATGGCGTCGTCGACGACAAAACCGACCGACAGCGTCAGCGCCATGAGCGACAGGTTATCGATGCTGTAATCCAGGAGATACATGACCGTAAAAGTGCCGATGAGCGCGAGCGGAAGCGTCAAACTCGGAATTACGGTGGCGGAAAGGTTGCGCAGGAAAAGGAAGATGACCAGCACGACAAGCGCCAGTGTCAGGTACAGGGTGAACTGCACGTCATGCGCCGATTGCATGATGGGAATACTGCTGTCACGCAGCACTTCCAGCGAAACGGATGCGGGCAATTTATCGCGAAACTCGGGCAGCAGGGCCTTGATGGCGTCGGCGACGGCAACGGTGTTGGTTCCCGGCTGCCGCTGGATGGCCAGAATGATGGAGCGGTCACTGGTTTTCGGTGTAACATACCAGGCCGCCGCCTTGTCATTTTCGACGCTGTCGCGGACGGTGCCCAGCTCCCCGAGGCGAACGGGCTGTCCGTTGCGGTAAGCCATGATTAAGGGCAAAAATTGCTTTGCTTCCTTGAGCTGATTGTCCGATTGCAGCGTGGAAAGCGTGTGGGAGCCGCTTAAGGTTCCGAGAGGATTATTGACATTGTAGCTGCTGATCGCAGTTGCCACTTCGTCAATGCCGATGCCTCTGGACGCCATGGCGTAAGGGTCGAGTTCAATGCGGACGGCGTATTTCTGGGAGCCGTATACCTGCACCTGCGCCACGCCGTCCACCATGGATATGCGCTGGGAAAGCATGGTCTGGCCGTACTCGTCCAGCACAGACATGGGAAGGGTAGGGCTTCTAAGCGACAAATAGAGAATCGGGTGATCCGCCGGATTGACCTTGCGGAAGGACGGCGGTGTGGGCATTTCCTCGGGCAGGCGGCGCAGAGAGCGGGATATGGCCGCCTGCACATCCTGCGCCGCGGCATCGATGTCGCGGTTCAGGACAAACTGGATGGTGATGCGGGTGGCGCCCTGGGAACTGACCGAACTCATGGAGTCGATGCCGGCGATGTTCGCAAATTCCTTTTCCAGCGGCGTGGCAACGGTGGAAGCCATGGTTTCGGGACTTGCGCCGGGCAGATTTGCGCTGACGCTGATGGTGGGAAAATCCACCGAGGGCAGGTCGCTGACCGGCAAAAGCCGGTAACCCACCAGACCGGCGATGATAATACTCAACATGCAGAGCATCGTCATGACGGGACGGCGGATGAAAAGTTCAGAGATATTCACGAACGCCCTCCCGGCGTTTTGTTGTTTGATTTGGAATCCGTCTTAATATCGATACGGGAACCGGGGACCAGCCCTAGCTGTCCGTCGGTGACAACCTGCTCGCCCGCCTGTAATCCCTTTTCGATAACGGTTATCTCGCCTGCAGCCATGCGCGCCGTGACGGGGCGAATCTCAACGGTGTTATCCGGTTTGACGGCGAAGACGAATTTTCCCTCCCGGCCTGTCTGAACGGCAACGGACGGCACCACAAGGGCGTCTTTCTGGACGGAAAGTTCCAGGGTCACATTCACGTATTGGCCCGGCCAGAGAATTTCCCGGTCGTTTTTAAATATCCCTCCAAGTTGCACGGTTCCCGTCGTTTTATCGATTGCATTGTCGATAAAGAAAAGCTCGCCCTCTTCGGGAGCCCGGTTGTCCTGCGGCAGGCTGGCCCTGACTTTCATTTTCCTTTGGGACATCTGTTTGCGGACAGCAGCAAGTTCATTCTGGGGAATGCTGAAAAAAACCTCAATGGGATGAATCTGATTGAGGACGACCAGCGCAACGTCATTTGCCTTGATTAATGTTCCTTCGGATACAAGAAGGTCTCCCGCCCTGCCACTGATGGGGCTGCGGATAAAACAGTTGTCAAACTGCAATTTTGCCCCGGCAACGGCTGCTTCGCCGGCTTTAACAGCCGCTGACGCGGCTCTCGCGTCGGTCTGCGCCTTATCGTGGTCGCTCTGCGCAATGAAGCCCTGACTCAGGAGCTCCCTGGATCGCTTTTCATTAAGCAGGGCGTTTTCTTCCAGTGCCTTGTCCCGTGCCAGGTTGGCTTTCGCCTGATTCAGCGAAGTTTCATAGGGACGCGGATCAATGGTAAACAGAAGGTCTCCGGTTTTGATGCTCTGGCCTTTCCGGAAATGCACCTTAATCAGATTTCCGCTGACCTCGGCCCTGACCGGAATGCTGGAATGGGCCTGCACCGTGCCGAATGTTTTGATTTCCACAGGCACAGCTTTCATTTCGACTAAGGCTGCGACCACGGGAACGGCTTTGTCGCTGCCGCCTTTTAAATTATTTGTTTGCGCATCTTTGCCGGAACAGGACATGAGGAAAATGCAGGTGATTAAAACGGCAAGGAAAGCGCCCGATAAAATCTTTTTCATAATGAAGTTCTTAACCCACGTGTGTTATTTTAAGAATCTTTCATAAAAATAGACGCTTTTCAATAGAGTGTCAAGATTCAAATCATCAGCCCTGAAAATCATTGCGTTTTCCAAATAAAAAAGTCCATTTCAGCAAGGGGAAACTGACAGGCTATCAGCGCCATGGCCCGCTGAGTCATGAAGCCCCGAACCGTCCGCTCGTCCCGGCAGCAATCCGCCGGGCACTTTTTTGTTGACATTTTGTGAATATTCCCTATAAGGAATTCATACTAAAAATTCCTCATCATACGGTACGTTGCCTCCCGTTCATTTCTTCTCAGTGAATCGTTGCGTTATTTTGCACGAAAAAGATTCAAGAACCGATATGCTTTACATGTGGGGCAACTCGGGCAACGATCAGGATTTGCAAAGCAATATGATGATTCAGGAAATCAATCCGGAACAGATTGCCTATGTGAAATATATGCTCCGGTGGGCGAGGGACAACGGCAAAGAGCATGCCTTTATATTCGGTCAACGGATTCCTGATACAGGAAAATAATCGTCGGCGGAACCGGAAACGGTTCCGCCTTTTTTTCGCCTTGCATCCGGTAATCTTCAATTTTCAATCGTGAAAAATTGTGCTAGATTGCCTGTAAGACTTGTCAGCGGGGATGCGGCACTGAACCGGCTGTATCAATAATGAGGAGGACAATAATGCAACAATGGATTTTACTTTCGGCGGCTATTGTCAGCGAGGTGATTGCCACCTCGGCGCTGAAAATGTCCGACGGTTTTTCGCGCCCGTGGCCTTCGCTTGTCGTCGTCGTCGGATATACAACGGCCTTTTACCTTTTGTCTCTCTGTCTTAAAACCATTCCGGTCGGTGTGGCCTATGCCGTCTGGTCGGGTGTGGGAATCGCGCTGATTGCCGTCATCTCATGGATTTTCTTCGGGCAGAAGATGGATCTCGCCGCCGTCATCGGGTTCCTGCTCATCGTGGCGGGCATTATCGTTCTAAACGTGTTTTCCAAAACCGTATCTTATTGAAAAAGACCGCAGCCGTTTTTGACGATATTTTATTCTCCGGTTAATTTCACCTGCCGGTGATCCGTGACGGCAGAAGCGAAGAGATAGAAAAACGAAGGTCCGATCCACAGAAAGGGATACCATGATAGATTATAATCCCTCAACCCTTCCATGATGTAACAGGGGATAAAACCCGCGGCAAAAAGAAAAAGAGCAATAATGGATCTCCGGGAAAGCGCCACGGCCTGGCTGTCCGGGGAATCGGCCCATTTTAATGACAGCCTGGTTCTGAACCGTTCATTGAACAGGGCCAGCAGGAGCGGAAGAATAATCAGGGATAAAAAAATCCCCCAGGCAATCCGGCCGGCCACATTCGCCTTTCTTTTTTCAAAAGTCCATATTCCGGCATTTTCCGCGCCCTGAATGACGGGACGCATGTCGAATCTGGTTCTTTTATACCGTTCTATATGAATTGCAGACGGTTTGGAATTCCAGGCGGGCAGCATCTTGTTATCCGGATGGTATGGATTTACCGACAGTGCGGCAATCATATATGTCCCCGGCGGCAGGTCGGCGCACTTTGTATCTCCGCTGATGATCTGCATGATGGGTTTTCCGTTTGCCGTAATTTCTGCCGGCTCCATATTTTCAATCCCGTCGCTGTCGTCCAGGGAAACGCAGAAGCTGGCGCTTAAAGAGGCAAACGCTGTGTTTGAAATCATCAGGAGCAGAATGACAGGAATAATTTGCTTAATCATTTGTCGTATCAGTTATTTTTAATAAAAAGATTAAGAAATGCTTCAAGATTACAGTTTGCATCTTAGCATAAAATTAACAAATTGAAAATCGAAGTTTACCGGTCACTTTATATTATGTGGCAAAGTAACACTCAAATGATTTATAATACTTTAAATTCACTTCAGGAGGCTTCTCATGAAAAAAAGACTGTTACTGGTTGTTGCAATGTTGGCATCACTTTTATTTTTAACCCAAACAGCCATGGCTGCTTACGACAGTGCACAGACCAAGGCGGCCATGAAACAGGCGGCTCAGACTTTTAAGGAACTCAACGATAAAGCGGCCGCCAGGGATTATTTTGCCGCGGCGGAAAAATTTATGGACCTGGCGAAATTGTTCAAGGGGCTTGAAAGCGCCGCTCCGCCCGCATGTGATCAGGCGCAGTGGGCTAGGATTACGGACGGCATTGTCAATTCGGCCTTCAGGGGAATAGGCGCCTGCGGACAAAAAGATGACGCTGGAATTAAACAGGCTATTGCTGATATCGTCAAGTTCCGCGACGAAGGTCATAAAACATTCATTCCCAAAAAATAGTCTCATGCGCGGAAATCACCCGACGGCTTGTCCTCAGGTTCGGTTGGGCGTTTTTGACCTGGCCGAACCTGAACACTTTTTCACAAAAAGGCGCCTGAGGTTCCGGCTCATTTTGATAAAGACTATGATGTTACTGTCTATCCGAACAAGGATTACCACACGCTTTATTTCGGTGAGATCGTGGCCTGCTACGAAACGGATTAATTGTTAAAATGCCGGATTAAAGATGAATCAGACAGGAAAGGAGGCTTTTCATGGACGATTTATTTGCGAAGAGAGTAAGGGCGGCGGCGGCCGCCGGGTGGTGGACGCTGCTGATAGTTTACATCTTCATGATTCTGCAATGGTTTGTGTATGTTTACATCATATTCTACAGACCCGGCTGGGTACTTGCGGTCATGGGAGAAGGGTTCACCTGGCAGGCTTATCAGTCGTTTTATCTCTGGGGAATTTCAATACTTAAAATCGGAATTCTGCTGATGGCGGTTGTTGTGGTGTGGCTCACCATCTGGGGCCGGAAGCTGTCGCACATGCAATAACAGCGTTTTTTTGTATACCGGGATCATCCGGCGCAAAAAATAGCTGCGAAAACAGCGGATAACCGGTTGTCAATACGCATGGAGGCCTTTTATACAAAAGGCTTTGGGCCTTTTCAATACGGAAATTCACGCGGACTCTGCCATCGGAGGCTAAGGGACGCTTGTCTTAAGTCATGTTTTCACGGAATATCTTCAAATCGAATACGGTGATGACCAGAAAAATGAATACCCAGTAGAAAAGGGCGAACGTCGCGTAGACGGCGACTTTGTTTGTGGTGCTGATAAGGCGGTCGTGATTCATGGGCTCTCCTTTTGGTAAAAATAAGCACAGCACCCCGGGTTGTTAAGGGGCGCTGTGCTTTCCCGATTATGTAATTATGGCGCCATGTTTAATTTCTTTGCCCGGAATCTGATGCACAGGAGCGCCGTTATCAGAAGCGCGAGGGCAGCGAACGGCAGAGTGCCGGAAATCAGCAGGAACGAGAATACGATTAACGGATAGAGAGCCGCCCGGACAGCCGCCTTTGCCAGCGGCTTGTCCTGAATGTAATTTGCCGCGGCGGGGCCGTTGGCGTAATACCAGGCGACGAATTTTTTACCCAAAGCGTTGGTCAGCAGATGCCTGTCCCTGAATTTCCGCAGAATATCCACCTGTCCGGCGAGCGGAGAGCCGAAGGCCGCTGTGGCGATAAAGCATCCACCACCGCCTCCTCCGCCACCGCTGTGACTGCGGCTCGTTGTTCCGGAAACGGTGGTTACGCTGAAGGTGGCGGTCACGCCGCCGATGGTCAGCGTGGCGTTCGTCGTTGTGGCGTATTCGCCCGATGAAACCTGCTGAACGGTTACGGTATCGCCGTTGTTGACCGTTCCGTTATCAATGGCATAGGGCCCGCCGTTGATGGAGTATGCCCCGTCGGTGATGGATATTGGACAGCCCGTTGTGGTGCCGGATACCGTGATGGTATTGGAGGTCGCCACCGTGTTGAGTGCGACATTCGACTGGCCGTACAGCGTAAACTGATCGGGCGGGACCACGTCGGGAGACGCCAGCGTCGTTATGCTGAAGGTGTCGGAAACGCCGCCGATCGTCAGCGTTGCACTTGTCGTCGCGGAATAACTTTCCGATGAATTCAGCCGGATTGTCACGGTATCGCCGCTGTTCACCAGAGAGCTGGAACTCCGGTATGCCTTGCCGGAAACGGAATATTCGCCGCCGGAGATGGAAATGACCGAGGAAGCGCTGGTTCCCGTGACCGTGACGGGAGCCGATATGATAAGCGCGTTCAGGGGCACATTGGTCTGGTCGGCGAACATGAATGGATTCGGAACGGAGTTGCCCCTGGTGGTTACGGTGAACGTATCGGAGAATCCGCCGATGGTCAGGGACGCGCTGACGGCCGTCATGTAGTTTCCCGATGACGTTACCTGCACCCTGACGGTATTGCCGTTACTGACCGTGCCGCTTGCGCTGGTGTATGCCCCGCCGTTGACCGAGTATTGCCCGCCCGTGATGGAAACGGGCACAGGCGTGTCGATTCCCGATACGGTGATGGTGTTTGATGTAAACAACGTGTTCAGCGGCACATTGGACTGATCGATGAAAACAAAACTGCCGGGCGTCGTATCAGGCAGGGTGGTCACACTGAAGGTATCCGAAACACCGCTGATGGTTAGCGTCGCGCTTGTTGTCGTGCCGGTGTTTCCCGATGAAGTCACCTGAACTGTCACGGTATCGCCGAGTTCGACCGTGCCGGCCGCGTCCGTGTAAAGCCAGCCGTTGATGGAGTACTGCCCTCCCGTGATGGAAATAGGCACCGCCGTGTCAATGCCCGACACGGTTATCGCGTTGGATGGAATGGTCTCACTGGTCGGCACGTTTGTCTGATCCGTAAAAGTGAACGGGTCGGGAGTCGTGTCGTTTAACGTGGTTACGCTGAAGGTGTCCGAAATGCCGCCGATGGTCAGCGTCGCGTTTTTGGTTGAGGAATAGGTTGACGGCGACGTTACCTGAACCGTAATGGTATCGTTGTTGTAAACCGTGCCGGCGGAGCTGACGTAAGTCCCGCCGTTGACGGAATACTGCCCGCCTGTGATGGAAACGGGCGATGACGTTACTCCCGTAACGGTGATGGCATTGGAAGTCAACAGGGTGCTCAATGGCGCGTTCGTCTGGTCAAGGAAGGTAAAGGCATCGGGCGTCTCGACGGATTTCGTCGTTATGCTGAAGGTGTCTTTCGTGCCGCCGATATTCAGGAGCACATTAACCGTTGAAGAATAGCTTGCCGGTGAGCTCGCCTGTACGGTGACGGTATCGCCGTTGTTGACATTGCTGGCATCCGAACGGTATGCCGCGCCGTTGACGGAGTATTGCCCGCCCGTGATGGAAATGGGCGTGGCCGACGTGATGCCCGATACGGTGATGGCATTGGAGGTCAGCAGGGTACTGAGCGGCGCGTTGGTCTGGTCCAGGAAGGTAAAGGCGTCGGGCATTTTGACGCCTGTCGTTGTTACGCTGAAGGTATCAGAAATCGCGCCGATGGTCAGTGTCGCATTTCTCTTCATGGAGTTGCTGGACGATGAGGTCAGCTGAACGGTGACGGTATCGCCGTTGTTAACCGTGCCGGCGGATGTTACGTATGTCGACGAACCGTTGATAGCGTACTGACCTCCAGTAATGGAAATGGGCGCCGCCGCGGCGATGCCGGTGACGGTAATGGTATTGGATGTGATGACCGTATTGAGTTCAACATCCGTCTGGTCGGTAAACGTGAAGGGGGCGGGGTCCACGTCGGCTTTGGTTACTGCGGTGAAGGTATCGGAAACGCCGCCAATGGTCAGTGTCGCGCTTGTCCACGTCAGATAACTTCCCGATGACGTCACCTGCACTGTCACCCGGTTGCCGTTGCTTACCGTGCCCGCTGAGTCGGTGTACGCCCCGCTGCCGATGGCGTATTTACCACCCGTGATGGAAATGGGCGTGGCCGCGTTGAAGCCCGACAGGATAAGCGTATTGGATGTGATGGTCGAATTCAAATCAACATCCGTCTGGTCGGTAAGCGTGAATGCGTTGGGGACATTGTCTACCGGAACCCATTCCACAAAAACACCATCTGAACCCACAGAAAATGTGGAAATACTCGAAAAACTGGTATCCGTGATAAATACTTCGCCGAACATAGTTCCTATAGCGATTAAACCGTCTTCCGAAATATCAATATCATAGATTTCGCAATTCACAGGCGAACCGCGCCGCATACAGATGGGAGTTATCGTATCGGTAACGGTCAAGGTCGCCCTGCTGATGTGATGAAGATTCCCGCTCCAGTCCGCAACGAATATATCACCGTTATAATCCACAGCAATGCTTGCGTTACTGTTCCATCCAAATATTGTTGTTAAATCAAAGCTTGCGATATAGCCGAAGGTTGACGGATTATAAATATCGATTGTTTTGCCGCACGGACTTCCACCCGGGTAGAGAACATATAAGTATCCGTCAAGTCCCATGTTCAAATCGATAGGACCGATGTCCGTGGCAAAACGTTGCGTTATTCCGCCTGAGATGTCAAAAGCAACGACACCCTGTTCTGTTGTTTCACTGTCGACTGTTTGGTCAGTGACAAAGACTTTTGTTCCGTAAACATCAATGCCGCCATCGCTTGTAGTGTTGCAATTACTAAAACCGCTGTATGTCAGATGAGTCCATGAAGCAGGGGGGGTTAAGACGCTCAAATAGGGCTCAATAGTGCCGTTATAGACATATATTTTGCCGTCTGCGACATTGTAGGCGATGTCTCTAGCATATTCCGTAAGAGGATAGGTTCCGGTGGGATATACAATGGTAAAGCTTTGTACCCCGGTACCATCTGTTCTATACTCGCCAATTGAATTGTTGGATTGAACCAGCAGATTGCCGCCGGTGACGGCTGCCGCGTGCACTTGAGAACTCATCAAACACAATGCCATGACCATCAGAAAAATCTTTCTCATTCTTCTCTCCTTTTCTTCACTTGCCGTAAATGGAAATTGAGCATCTCAACGGGACGGAATGAAAATTGCGCCCTGTTTTTCGTCAATTATCTTTTGTGTTTCCGGTATTTTTGTAAAGTAATGTTTGAATCCGCAGAGTAAATAATATATTTAATTGAGAACGTCAAGAAAAATAATAGGTTTCGCACACTTACTTAGCGCGGCGAATAAATCCCGGAGCATAGAGAGATTAACGGATTTCTCCGGTTATTTGATTTGCGGGGTGAATTGTTTGACCAATTCTTCGCCGAATGCCCTGTAGCGGTCGAGGTCTGCGGGCTTGATGGCGGGGCCTTTCCAGAGGCTCAGCGGCGCGCCCGCTTTGGCAACCGGACCCTCCACATATTTGGCGCAGCCTTTTTCCTGCAGGCGTTTTCCTATCGACCGCACGGTGCTTTGCCCGCCGTATCCGGCATTGACAGAAAAACCGGCGCAGAGTTTATTTTTCACTTCAACAGTAATGCTTTTTATTGCATGGGAGACGGGTGTGGCAACGCCGTCGGCTATACTGCCGCCCCAGCAGGGAGAGCCCACGATAAACACATCATATTGATTGATGAGCGTGGGAATAAAATTTTTGGCCGGCACGATGGTTGCGGAGCCTCCGGCCGAACGGATGCCTTCAGCAATGGCATTGGCCGCTTCCAGGGTGTGGCCTGTCTTGGAATGGTACATGATAAGCGCGTTCATTTTTGCCTTGATGGCCATATCCGGCTTTTCCGGAACCACAGGCTTATTTTCGATTTGCGCAATGGCGATGCCCGCGAGGCTTGCCAGAAGCGATAAAATTAAAATTGTGCGTAAAAATATTTTTGATGCTGTTTTCATTTTATTTCCTTCCTTGAGTAATTTTTTGCAAAACACCAATTTTAAAATCCGGGTTAAATTCCCGGCATTGAATTCGCTTTATTTATCCCAGAATCACCGTAAATGTCAAATTGATTTATGGTTATCCTGCGAAACATGATTGCGAAAATCCCTTGTTTTCAGGACAGTTTTTTAAAATATACCGGATTCATTTAAGCCGCCCCGTAAATCGTTTTCCCGCCGGAATCAGGTACAGCGGTTCATGACCGGCGGGAAGGCCGAGCGCCTCCCTGACTTTTCCGTCATAAAAAGCGCCGATGGGAAAGGCTCCCAGCCCCAGCGCCACGGCCTGAAGCAGAAGATTCTGCGCCGCGTGGCCGGCTTCCATCTTCACGTATCGTTCCGCCCTGTTTCCGTATTTTACAGCGGTCCTTTCAAAGACGGCGGCAATGACAAAAACGGCGGGCGCCTCCCGGACGCTTTCCTGACCCAATGCCGCCGCGGCCAGTTGACTGCGGATGTCGCCCGCCTTTATCCGTTCAAGGCGATGATTCGCGGGTGAATAATGAAAGACGCCCTCCTTCACCGCCACATGGATTTCCAGCGGGAATAAAGCGCCTGCCGAAGGCGAAGTCCTTGCGCCCCGGTTGCGGGTCTTTCCCTGAGCCGACCAGAGCAGCTGCGAGAGTTCCTCTTTTGTCAGGGGGTCGGAGGAGAAATCTCTGACCGATTCGCGCCTGCTCAGGGCTTCCTCCAGAGACATTCTCCCTCTTTGTGCAGGCGGGGGAAGGGTGATAACGGAATGGTCCTGAGCGATTTTCATTTTTTTGTCCTCCGCGATACTTTGGCTTGCATTGAATATAACGGCGCACAAAACAGCGGTGATGATAACGCGCCCCATTTTGCCGCCCGCATATATGCGGCATCCGGCATGAAGGATTAGGTGGAGGTATGGACGTCCCGGATTATGATTTTCCATCAGTATTTTTTCCCCCTGCCGTCCACCATGGGGACGAATCCGACGGGGATGCTTCCCTGACGCTCCAGACGCCCGTTCTTTTTAATCAGGAGGATGAGTTCCTGCTCTCCGGCCTCGCCCACCGGAATGATCATCCTGCCGCCCTCCCTGAGCTGCGCCGCGAGCGGTTCGGGAACTTTTTCCGGAGCGCAGGTGACGACAACCGCATCAAAAGGTGCGGCCCCGGGCCAGCCCTGATAGCCGTCGCCGGTTTTCACATAGACATTTTTATACCGGCCCGAAAGAAGCTTTTGGGCGCGCCTGCCCAGTGTTTCGACGATTTCGATGGTGTAGACGCTTTTGCACAGTTCAGCAAGCACAGCCGCCTGATAGCCGGAGCCGGTCCCGATTTCCAGCACGTTCATCTCCGTATGCGGTTTGATTGCTTCGGTCATCAAAGCGACGATGTACGGCTGGGAAATGGTTTGCCCCTCTCCGATGGGCAGGGGATGATCGTTGTAGGCCAGATGACGGAGCGTTTCGGGAACGAAGAGATGGCGTTCGACGGTCCGCATCGCCCTGAGGACTTTCGGATCGCGGATTCCCCTGGCTTCGATTTGCTCCACGACCATCTTTTCCCGCAGAGCGGCATAATCGGATTGAGCGGAATGGTCGGCGCGGCAATGCAAAACAAGCGGGAATATCAGCAGGGCCGCGGCGCACAAACCGGCGCGCGCTTTTGCGGGAATACGCGGGAGAAGACCATCCGGCGTGCGCTCATGGATTCCTGTCTTTCCGGCGGGAGATGAACGCTTCATGCCTGAATTTTAGAAATTCGGGTTTCATATGTCAATGGATAATTTCAGGCGGAGGCGGCCTTTCCGCTCTGCATGGCGCGCTGCCGAAACTTCTTGACATGAACGGTCATTGTCCGTATATTTTATACAACTACATGTTTCCTCTCGGAAAAAATCCTGAACGGGAAACGCCTGCGCAAAAGCAGGCTATCATTCTGGCTGACATGAAATTATCTGCAACAGACAAAAAGAAACCGGCGGCGGGAAACAGGCTCAAAAACAGCGAAGAAATCTATCGTCTGCTGGCGGAGCATGTCAAGGATTTCATATGGCTTTTGAATCCTGACATGAGCTTCAGGTATATCAGTCCGTCGCTGGAGAAAACTTCGGGATACACGTTGGCCGAAATCAGAGAACTTCAGCACGATAAATTCCTGACAGGCAAATCATACCTGGATGCGCTGGAAATGTTTTCCGCGGAACTGGCGCGCGCCGGGACGCATCCGCTTCCTTCCGGCTGTCAGCGTTCCATGAATATGGAACTATGCCGCAAGGACGGCAGTTGTATTATGATAGAGGCCACGTTAAGCATTCTGCCGGATAAAGACGGCAAACCCTTCGCCATTCTGGGCGAGGGGAAGGATATCACCGAACGCAGGAAAATGGAGGATTTGCTGCAGACAAGCGAATCCCGTTACAGGCTGCTGGCGGAAAATATCACCGAGCACGTCTGGCTGATGAACCTAAACGCCCTGAAAATAACCTATGTGAGCCCTTCCGTAAAAAAGATGTACGGATATGAGCTTGATGAAATCTCGAAATTGTCGCTGAGGAAAATCCTGACGGAAGAATCCTTCTGCACCATGGTGGAGGCCGTGGCGAAGGAAATCCCCAAAGCCGCAGAATTGCCTCCTTCCCATGTTCATCAGCATTCGCTGGAACTGGAAGCCCGCCATAAGGACGGCCATCGTTTGTGGATTGACACCACCATCAGTTATCTGCGCGACGAAAACGGCAGCCTGAGCCTGGCACTGGGTGAAACCCGGGATATTACCGAACGCAAAACGGCTCAGGAAGCGCTCAAAAGAAGCGAGGAAAAGTACCGTCTTCTGGCCGATCACATGAAAGACCAGGTCTGGATGATGGACCTGAACATG
>CAYMWM010000041.1:0-6906 GCA_964394185.1 uncultured Smithella sp. | reverse complement strand
GAGGATTACCTACGTCAGTCCGTCCGTGGAAAGGATGACGGGATATACATCGGATGAAATTAAATCCTTATCGCTGGACAGGCTGCTCACCCCCGATTCCCTCAAAAGAGCCGTCGAATTCACCACCGTCAGAATGCCCAAGGCGATGAAGGAATCATCCAGGGATTCGATATTCAGAACCCTTGAACTGGAATTCGTCCTGAAGGACGGCAAGACGATATGGGGGGAGTGCTCGTTCAATTTCATCCGGGACGATAACGGCAAGGTGGTATCCATTCTGGGCGAAGCCCGCGACATCACCGAGCGGAAAAAAATGGAAAAGAAATTGCAGGAGGAGAAACAGCGGTTCCGCGCCCTGGCGGATCAGTCTTCCGATATCATCATCATGCTGAACAGGGAAGGCCGCATCACCTATGAGAACCCCGCCGTCCGCATTCTGGGAATAACGCCCGAGGAAAGGATGGGCGGCAACGTCTTTGAACGCGTTCATCCGGATGATTTGAATCTGATGACGGAGGCGTTCTTTACGTTATTCAGCGACCCCGGCGCGCCCGTTCAGAAAGCCGAAGTCCGCCTCCGCCACACAGACGGAAGCTGGCGTACGTTTGAAGCCATCGGAAGCAATCTGGTCCGCGACAATGTCATCTTGGCGGCCATTGTCAATCTCCGCGACATCACCGAGCGCAAGGAGGGGGAGGAAAAACTGAAAAAGACGCTGGAAAGCCTGAAGAAAGCCGTCGGCACGACCATCCAGGTTCTGGTGACTGCTCTGGAGTCCAGAGACCCTTACACGGCGGGACACCAGGTCAAATCCGCCGATCTGGCCTGCGCCATCGCTAAGGAGATGGGGCTGGATGAGCACAAAATCGAAGGATTGAAAATGGCCGGCGTCATCCACGATATCGGAAAATTATCCATCCCGGCGGAAATCCTGTCCAAACCCACGGCGCTGTCCAAGCTTGAATATTTGCTGATCAAGGTTCATCCCGAAAGCGGTTACGAAATGCTGAAGAATGTGGAATCGCCCTGGCCGCTGGCGGAAATTGTCTACCAGCACCATGAACGCATGAACGGAACCGGCTATCCGCGAAACCTCAAAAACGGCAGCATCCTTCTGGAAGCCCGTATCATGGCCGTTGCCGACGTGGTGGAGGCCATGGCTTCGCACCGTCCCTACCGCGCGTCGCTGGGCATTGAAACGGCGCTGGAAGAAATCGAAAAGAACCGGGGCGTGCTCTACGATGAGACCGTTGTCGACGCCTGCCTGAGGCTGTTTCGGGAAAAAGGATACAGCATTGAATGATCCGAAAACCCAATCCCTCCCGAAAAGGATGGGGATGGGCTTTCAAGAATATTGATAATATTCAGATAAAAGGATAAGCTAGCGAAAAATCGTTGAAAAATAAACAAGGGGCAACAGCAAATACTTTAACTGAAGGGAGGCTTTATGAAAAAAATAATATTGTTGTTTATGGTATTGGCACTGATGGCATGTGCGGGAGGCAACAAATATTCGTTACCACCTGAAGGTGAACAAGTCTCGGAAATAACGGACACCGCTAAATGCAAATTCATCAAAAAGGCAAAGGCGCGGGGGATGAACAACCTCAACCTGAACAGCGACATTCAGCGCACTGTCCATAACCTGGGGGGAGACTCATACAAGATTATTTCCACCAGTAGTGAAACAAAAGGCACGGTCAGCGTTACCCATGCAAAATTTTCAGTCTGGAAGTGCAGGTAGGGAAAATTGAAATTGCGGCATCCGGCCGGTTCCGTCACAATGACGGAACCGGCTTTTTTTGTAGCGAACGGTTACAAACCATTCCGCTGTTTTTCATTTCCGCGGTATCAAAAAAGCTGAACTTTCAGCCGACATCTGATATGGTGGCGATAATTTCGATTGGTTTATAAAACTTTATGTCCAGAATCCTGATCGTCGATGACGAAAAAGACATTGTTGATTTGATTGCCTATAATCTGGAAAAGGAAGGCTTTTCCACGACCAAGGCCTATGACGGCGAATCCGCCCTGCAAAGCATCAAAAAACAGAAACCGGAATTAATCATTCTTGATCTGATGCTGCCGAAGATGAACGGACTGGATGTCTGCCGGGCCGTTCGCCAAAACCCGGAGACATTGGATCTGCCCATTATCATGCTGACGGCCAAAAGCGACGAGGTGGACAAAATCATCGGCCTGGAAGTCGGCGCGGATGATTATGTGACCAAGCCTTTCAGCATCAAGGAACTGATTGCCCGGGTGCGGAGCATCCTGCGGCGTCTCAAAAACAGCGAAAAATACGCGGGCAGCGGCGAATTCGCTTTTCTGGGCCTTAAAATCAATTACGATTCCTGTCTGGTTTCCGTGAACGGAAAGAAGGCGACGCTGAGCCCCACCGAGCTCAAACTTCTTTTCTTCCTGTCCCAGAATCCCGGCAGGGTTTATTCCAGAAACCAGATTCTTGACCATGTCTGGGGCGATGATACGTTTATCACCGACCGCGCCGTTGATGTCCATATCCGCCGCCTGCGCTCTCAAATCGAAGAGGATATGGAAAATCCCCGCTATATCCTGACCGTCCGCGGTTTCGGCTACAAATTCGCCGACAAAACATAAATCCCCTGCCGTTTTACGGCATGAAACAGTCATTTCATATTGTTTCAACATCTTCATCAAATTGTCATCAAACTGTAATATTCTTTCTTTATAGATATACGTGAAAGCTGGGATGCGGTACTGCGTTGCCCACGTGTGCGTATCTTTTAAGCTTTGGCAAGAAAGGTAAAAATTAAGAAGACAGCTTTTCCGTATGATAAAGGGAGCTCGCATGTTTTCAAAAATTCTTGTTCCTGTCGATGGTTCCGAAACAGCCACAAAATCTGCCATGTATGCCATTGACATCGCAAAACACTTCAGGGCATCAATTCTTATCCTGACCGTCATCGAAAATCGGCCGGTCATCGGGCGCAAAGCCCCGGCATCGGATGAAACCAGGCAGGTCATTGAGCCTATCGGATACTATCTGCAAGAAGCCGCCGGGCAATTCGCCGGTGATATCAAAAAACTGTGTGATGAAAATAATGTCACATCGGCAATTTCCATCAGGACGGGAAATCCCGTCAGGGAAATTGTAAAAGAATGCGAAAAATTAGGGGCGGATCTTATCATCCTGGGCACTCATGGCAGAAGCGTCCTGTCCGCCGCAATGCTGGGAAGTGTTTCCTACGGCGTTGTCCACCATAACAGAAAAAATCATGTCCTGCTGGTCAGGGGATAATGGCCGGAAGAAACGGTTGAACCGGCCGGTAATATATTGAATATAAATGAAAGAGGTTTTGTGAAACATGCTTGATTCAATGGCTTTTGTCGTTTTTCTCATCATTGCCGCGCTGCTTTTTGACTTTCTGAACGGATTTCACGATTCCGCCAATTCCATTTCCACCGTTGTTTCGACGCGTGTTCTGTCGCCCAAATACGCTGTCATGTGGGCGGCATTTTTCAATTTCATGGCCGTGTTTTTTGTGGGAACGGGCGTTGCGCACACCGTCGGCAAGGGCATTGTCAATATCAATATTGTCGATAATCTGGTGATTCTGTCCGCCCTGGGCGGCGCCATTATCTGGAATATTGTGACATGGTATTACGGATTGCCCAGCAGTTCGTCTCACGCGCTGATCGGCGGACTGATCGGCGCGGCCGTATCCAAGGCGGGAACCGGTCAGCTGGTCTGGGAGGGTATTATTAAGACGACCGTTTTTATCGTTGTCTCTCCGGCCATCGGCATGGCGCTTGGTTTTACCTTCATGGTTCTCGCTATGAATCTAAGCCATAAATCAAATATGGCCAAAACCGACAAGCTGTTCCGTAAACTTCAGCTTTTTTCCGCGGCGGTTTATTCATTGGGACACGGCATGAACGACGCGCAGAAAACAATGGGGATCATCGCCATGGCGCTTTTCAGCAAGGGATTGCTGGGAGAAACCTTTTATATTCCCGTTTGGGTCATTATTTCCTGTTACCTGATGATTTCCATGGGAACCATGTTCGGCGGCTGGCGGATTGTCAAAACAATGGGCACAAAAATAACGAAACTTAAGCCGATAGGCGGATTCAGCGCAGAAACGGCTGCGGCCTGCTCCATCATCGGCGCCACCGTTGCCGGCATTCCCGTCAGTACAACCCATACCATTACGGGCGCCATTGTCGGCGTCGGTTCCACGAAAAGACTTAGCGCCGTGCGCTGGGGCGTCGCCGGCAATATCGTCTGGGCATGGCTATTGACTATACCGGCTTCCGCCGCCATTTCCGCCGCCATTTACTTTGCGATAGATTTTTTTATGCCCTGACATTTTTCCGGTGGTTCTCCTCGCCGGACGGAAGCTGAACTTGTAATCATGGAATCAGGCAGTATCGTGGATTGTTTTTACATCTTCATCAGGCTGTCATCAGGCTGTAACATCCATGATGCAAATTAAAAATCAAGGAGGATAAAAAATGTTGGAAAATTTAAAGAAAACAGTCATTGCATTAGCAGCCTTTACATTAATGACCTCTGCCGCTTTTGCCGCATCATCAGTTGTCATCAAGGGGTCCACCACGGTTCTGCCCGTCGCTCAGGGAACGCTGGAAGCTTTCATGAAAAAAAATCCGGGCGTGCAGATTTCGCTTTCCGGCGGCGGTTCCGGCGAAGGCATCAAGTCCCTGATTGACAAAACGGCTGATATTGCCACCTCATCGAGGGAAATCAAAAAGGAAGAAGTTGAACTGGCCAGAACAAAAAATATCAATCCCGTTGTCCATGTTGTTGCCCATGATGCCATCATTCCGGTGGTGCATCCAAAGAACAAAGTCGGCAATTTGTCCATTGACCAGCTCAGCCAGATTTATCAGGGCAAAATCACAAACTGGAAGGAAGTCGGCGGCGAGGATTTGAAGATTGTCGTCATATCCCGCGATTCCTCTTCCGGAACATTTGAGTCATGGGATCATTTTGTCATGAAAAAATCCAAAGTAACGCCGAGGGCGCAGATGCTGGCTTCCAACGGCGCGATAGTGACGGCGATTGCCAAGAACCGGTATGCCATCAGTTACCTGGGCATAGGTTACATCAACAAAAGCGTGAAGCCTTTACAGGTGAACGGCGTAACCGCTTCCGTACAGACGGCGCTTTCCAAATCCTATCCGCTTTCCCGTGAACTCTACATGTACACCGACGGCGATGCCAAAGGGGATGTGGCAAAGTACATTGATTTTGTGAAATCCGCGGAAGGCCAGAAAATTGTGGTCAAAGAAGGGTTTGTCCCCCTGACGGCTTCGGGCAAAGCGGTTAAGGGCAAACAGAAATAGGAAAGCATTGCAGTGAATCAGGATTCAGGGGAAAAAAGAGTTTTGTTCGTCTGCACGCATAACGCGGCGCGGTCGCTGATGGCGGAAGCGTTCCTGAATATCATTTACGGGGAGCACTACCGGGCATACAGCGCCGGTACAGAACCCGCGCGGGTTGATCCTCTGGTCGTGCAGGTGATGAATGAGGCAGGCATTGACGTCAGCGGTTATCAGTCCAAGAGTGTGGATGTTTTCCGCGATCAGAATTTTGATTACGTGATTACGGTTTGCGACAATGCGCGTGAATCCTGTCCGTATTTTCCGGGAGGAAAGATGCGCCTTCACAAAAGCTTTCCTGACCCGTCCAAATTTCAGGGATGGCATGATAACGTCATCCCTGAATACCGCCGTGTCCGTGATGAAATAAGAAAATGGGTGGAAAACGAATTCCAAAAAGAAATTGAGGGAAAACCATGACCCGGCAGATTAAGGAAATCATCATCAAATATATCTTCTTTCTTTTTTCGCTGGTGTCCATTGTCGTTCTGGGGATGATTGTTTATTCCCTCTTCCGCGAAGGCCTGCCTTTGTTTACGAAGGTGTCTGTTAAGGATTTTATTTTCGGCAGGGAATGGTATCCCACCTATGACCCGCCGTCGTTCGGCATTTTTCCGCTCATCATCGGCTCGCTCATCGTGACTTTCATGTCCACACTGATGGCCGTTCCGCTGGGAGTGCTGGCCGCCGTCTATATTTCGGAAATCGCGCCGCAGGGCATCAAAATCATCCTTAAATCCGTCATCGAGCTTCTGGCGGGACTGCCTTCCGTTGTGCTGGGATTTTTCGGCATGGTGATTGTGGCCCCGTGGATGCAGGAAACCTTCGATTTGCCGACCGGACTGAACATTGTCAACGCTTCGGTGATTCTGGCGCTCATGGCGATTCCCACCATATCGAGCATATCGGAGGACGCGCTGTACGCCGTGCCGCGCGAATTCAAGGAAGCTTCCTACGCGCTGGGCGCGACCAAATTCGAGACCATCGCCAAAGTTATCATTCCGTCCGCGCTTTCGGGCATATCCACGGCGGTGATGCTGGGCATGGCGCGGGCCATCGGGGAGACGATGGTTGTGCTGATGGTAGCTGGCGGAGCTGCGGCTATTCCCGAGAGCATTTTTGATTCGGTGCGCCCCATGCCCGCAAGCATTGCCGCCGAGATGGGCGAAACGCCTTTCCGCAGCCTTCACTATCAGGCGCTTTTCGCCATCGGCATTGTTTTGTTCTTTCTGACACTGGCATTCAATCTGATTGCCGATTACGTTTCACACAAGTTTAAACAGGTGGGATCGGGGACGCTATAGAGGGCAGACTTATGACCATATTAAATGCAAACACCATGCGCTGGCGGTATTTCAAGCAAAACATTTTCTTCTTGCTTGTCCGGGCTTCCGCCCTGACGATAACAATAGCGCTGGGTGGCATTCTACTTTACATTCTGGTCAACGGCTTTTCCGTCATCAACTGGGATTTCATAACAAAACCGCCTACGCACTCTATGACCAAAGGCGGCATCATGCC
>CAYMWM010000040.1:15402-29120 GCA_964394185.1 uncultured Smithella sp. | reverse complement strand
AGAAATATGCTGTCGGCGAGATTGTCAAAGGCAAGGTCGTCAATTTGACCGATTACGGCGTTTTCGTCGAGATGGAATCGGGCGTTGAAGGACTGGTGCATATATCGGAAATGTACTGGACCCGCGAAATCAAACATCCGTCGAAAGTGTTGAACATCGGCGACAGCATCGATGTTATGGTCCTGGAAGTCAATCCCCAGAACAAGCGCATCTCGCTGAGCCTGAAGCAGACCACACCGAATCCCTGGGAAAAGCTGAAAGATAAATATCCCGTGGGAACGGTTGTGAAAGGGATTGTCAGAAACATTACCAACTTCGGCGTTTTTGTCGGCATTGAAGAGAGCATTGACGGTTTGATTCATGTGTCTGATATCTCATGGAAACACAGGGTCAATCATCCTTCCGAATTTTTCAAGAAAGGGCAGGAAGTCGAAGCGGTGGTTTTGAACATCGATGTCGAGAATGAAAAGTTTTCCCTCGGCATAAAGCAAATCGAAAAAAATCCGTGGGACGAATTAATCCAGAAGTACGCGCCGGGCAGTGTCGTCACGGGCAAAATAACGAACTTCACCGACTTTGGGATTTTCATGGAAATAGAAGAAGGCATCGAAGGCCTGGTTCACATTTCCGAAATCAGCCAGAAGCGTGTCAAAACATCATCGGAACTCTATAATATGGGAGACACGGTTTCCGCCATTGTTAAAAGCATTGATCCGAAAACCAAGAAAATCAGATTAAGCATCAAGGAAATGGAAGCTCCCGCGGCCGCTCCCGCGCCTGCCTCCAATCAGTATATCAACAATACGGAGAATGTCGGGTCTAATCTCAGCAAGGCTTTGGCTGACGTGAAGATCAACTCTCAACAAAAAGGCGAATAAAGATGCGAAAACATCCCGTGGTGTTTGGAATGCTGCTTCTTGTTGTTTTCGGCGTTGTGTTGTATCTGTATTTTTATAAAGTCGGGCTGAGTGCGGGGAAAAGCGCCGCGCGTTTTTCCCTGAGGGATAAAATAGGCGTTGTAATGGTCGAGGGCGTCATTTCCGATTCCATCGAAATTGCCGAACAGCTCGATGAATTCGGACGGGACGACTCGATTGTCGCGGTTGTCCTGAGGGTGGATTCGCCCGGCGGCGGAGTGGCCGCTTCCCAGGAAATTTATGATGCCGTCCTTGAATTAAGGAAAACGAAAAAAGTCGTGGCATCGATGGGTTCGATTGCCGCATCGGGCGGGTTGCTTGTGGCCTGTGCCGCCGATAAAATTGTCGCCAATCCCGGCACCATCACCGGCAGCATTTCGGCGATCATGCAGTTCGCCAATTTTGAGGAAGTGCTCAAGAAAATAGGCGTAAAATCTTCGGTGGTAAAAAGCGGCCAGTATAAGGATATCGGCTCCCCCTTAAGGGAAATGACTCCCGAAGAAAGGGTAATCCTCCAGGATCTGATCGATGACATTTATAATCAGTTTGTCGGCGTGATTGTGGAAAGGAGAAATCTTTCGCGGGAAAAGGTAACGGAATTAGCCGATGGCCGTGTATTTTCCGGACGCAAGGCCAAGGAACTCGGATTGGTCGATGAATTGGGCGACATGTCGGCGGCGGCGAAGCTTGCCAGCAAGCTGGCCGGAAGAAAAGGTAAGTATGATTTGGTTTATCCTTCCAAAAAGCGGGACTCTTTGTTCGATTACCTGATGGAAGGCGCGGCAAGCAGCATCAGTAATAGCCTGAAGAAGAAATTTGAGAGTAGCAGCGGTATGAGTTATTTATATTATCCTGCCATGTAAAGAGGACGAATCATTATGACAAAAAACGATTTGATAAAGAAATTACAGGAAGAACTTAAGACCTATTCCCTCAGCGATGTAACTTATGTCGTCAACATCATCTTCGATTCCATGACTGATGCGATAAAACGCGGCGAGAGAATAGAATTAAGGGGATTCGGCAGTTTTGAAGTCAGGGAACGCAAACCGCGCATGGGACGCAATCCGAAATCGGGAGCCCAGGTGGAACTGAAGGAAAGAAAAGTGCCGTTTTTTAAAACCGGCAAGGAACTGCGGCTGATGGTAGATAATAAGAAATGAGTTATCAGACAATCCTTTTGGAAAAGAAAAAAGGGTACGTGGTTGTAAAATTAAACCGTCCCCATGATATGAATGCTATTTCCGGTGAGATGAGGGCGGAATTGTATTCCGTCTTTGTGGATCTGGAAATGGATCAGGACGTCAGGGCAATCGTTCTGACCGGCGGAGAATATTTTTTTTCAGCCGGCATGGATATCAAGGAAATGGCCAGCCTGCCCGATGAGGAAAGCGATGATTTTCTCAAGTCCATGATGAAATATCTGAAAAAGATTTATTCCTTCAAAAAGCCTGTCATCGCGGCAGTGGGCGGAATCGCTCTGGGCGGGGGATTCAATCTTGTGACCGTCTGCGACCTCGTTGTCGCTTCCGAAAGCGCCATCTTCTGCCATCCCGAACTGAAATTCGGATTCAATCCGTTCTTTTATCCGCTGAGCCAGATTGTCGGCATAACCAAAGCGAAGGAAATCGTGATGCTGGGCGAACCGATAGGCGCCAACGAAGCCCTGAAGCTGGGGCTGGTTAATAAAGTAGAGCCTCCGGAAAGATTTATGAAAGTGGCCGAACAGATGGCTGAAACACTGGCGCAGCGTTCCCCGAAAGCGCTGGAAGAATTAAAGAACCTCTGCTCCATTGTGCCGCGCATGGATAAAATGGCCGCAATGGATATCGAATCATCCATATGCGCACTGCTGTTTGCACGCGATGAGCGCAAAGAGCAGCTGCAAAAAGTACTGACGGAAAAAACCGTTAAAGCTAAAAAATAGAAATGTTACAGACTGTCCCAGTCGTTTCCCGGAGCGGCAAAATCCTTGAGCTGGTCTCTTCTCTTTTTATGCTGAAGTTTCTTCAGCGCCTTGGCTTCAATCTGGCGGATTCTTTCACGCGTGACGCCCATCATATCGCCGACTTCTTCCAGCGTAAAAGGCCCGTAATTGCAGGCAACCCATGTGCAGTTTAAAAAGGATTCGTTTTTTAAACGCCATTCACAGGTTGTATCGGTGCATACTTCGGTGATAAGAACATTCTTCTTCTTGCATTTATACATATTAATCATGGAGAAAACTCCTTATTATATTCAATTTTGAGTTAATATAATAATTTGTTTAAGGAAATCAAGTAAAAAGATTATATATTTCATTTACAGGCATGAAATATATAAAGAAAGAAGACGGGCCTGTGCCGGGCTAAAGGCTGAATTTGTCCGCAGGCCTGCGCTCCGGCACGTACTGATGCTTTATTTTGCCTTCATTCCATTCGGATGAAACGTATAAATTACAGTAACAGCTTCCGTATTCACGGACATCATCCTCCCTGTACCGGCAGGGGCAGATAATATCCGCGTCTTTTTCGCGGGCGCCGGAGGAAAGGCGGCAGGGACAGCACATGTAGCCATAGCGTTCCTTGTTGACCAGAATGTCGGACAGAATGCTCAAAACCCAGTCTTTGTCTTTATTAAAGAAAAAGCCTTTGGGCTCCTGAACTTTTTTCATCATGTCGTAGAGTTCGGCGGGAGTCATCAGATGCCCAGAGCCTCCCTGATGTCGTCTTCCTTGAATCCGATAATAATTTTTTCGCCGATTAAAATGGTCGGGAAGGAACGGTTGGGATTGTACTGCATGACTTCTTCCAGAATATTCTGGCGTGCTTCGCCCTGCAGCAAATCGACGTCGATAAAATCGAAAGTCACTTTGTTGTCCTGCATGAATTTTTTCGTCGCCTTGCAGTGACTGCACGTACTGAGGGTATACATCTTGACTTTAGCGGCCATGTTCGACTCCTTTTGTTTGATGTTTCTATTTAACCGGATTTTAAAAAAATGGCAATGGGGAATTTTGGGTGCAGATCCATTTGAAGAATAGTGCAATAAAAAATCAGCGGCAAATTCCTTCATTCCTGGCCTCTTCCAATAATTCGCAACTTCCCAGTTCACATGCTTTTTTTACATCAGGACAGCCCAGCTTGTCGTTGCCTTGTATCAGGTAAGCAACTCCCCTGTTATTGTATGCCTTGATATAATCAGGTTTTAAAAGAAGGGCCTGATTATAATTCTCTATGGCATTCGGGTACTGACCAAGGCTCAGGTATGCATTCCCTCTGTTGTAGTATGCTGTAGCATAATCCGGTTTCAGAAGAATGGCTGTATTGAAGTTTTCAATGGCGCTTTTATAATCTTTGAGTCTTTCGTAGACAATCCCTTTTTCGTTATAAGCCTGAAAAAAGCCGGGATCCAAATCGATTGTTCTATCAAAGTCATTGACGGCATTCTGGTAATGACCGAGGCTCAAGTACATATTTCCTCTATTATAATATGCCTCGGTATAATCCGGTTTCAGACGGATGGCCTCTTGATAATGGACTATCGCCTTGTCAAATTGTCCTTGCTCACGAAGGAGAATGCCATAATTGTTGTAGGCCATCCAACAGTCGGGATTTCCGGCAATTGTTTTTTTCCATAGTGTTTCGATGTCACTATAATTGCCGGTTTGCCGCCATGTTAAAACACCCAGGATGAGAAGCAGCGTCACACTGAATACGGGAACAAGGAATATGTTCTGCTTCAATCTGTCATGCATCCGGGTTATTCCGGCAGCCACGAGTCCGATGGGGCCGATGATAGAGAAATATTGCCAGTGGTCAGCAACAAGCGAATAACGCATGAAATAAATATTCCAAAAGCCCATAACGGGAATAAGCATCACGACAAAATATCCCCACCCCAATAACCAGGCTCTGCCCCATCCCCTGCGATAACGCCAGAAAACGAAGGCAATCCCCGGTACCAGCAATACGGGTACATAGGACAACAGCTTTGTTGCGTCAATTTCCCATTTTGGATAAACGAATGCCAGATTGACCGGAATCAGCGCTTTATATAAATAAAACCATACCGCCCAACCGGCTCCCGCCAATCGTGACCAAAGGTCGTCTGTACGGACGACGTCTGATCCTATGGCGTTATGGGATTGAAACCAGATGGTGAGCAAACCGAAAAGCACAGAAACACCGAAAAAGGGCAGGGTGCACAAAATGTCGCGGCGGCTGATATGGTTCCTCCGCCACCATGCCAATCCCAGCAGCACAATTGGCAGGGGGACAACAGCCGTCTTGCTTAACAACGCCAGGATGAAAGATCCTAACGCCATTCCATACCAGCGCCGGCGGTCCGTGTCCTCGAATCTTAAATAGAATAGAATACTGGTGACATAGAACAGCATTGCCAGTGTATTTTTGCGCTGGGTGATCCACGCCACGGATTCCACGTTCACCGGATGAACCGCAAACAAGGCTGCCGCCAGCCACGATCCGGGTATTTTCAAGTGAGCAAGCACACGCCACACTAACACCGTGCTCAAAGCATGCAGGAGTACATTTACGATGTGGTATCCCAGTGGATTATTCCCCCAGAGACGCCATTCCAGCCAGAGGGTTGTGGATGTCATTGGAAAGTAATCAGGTGCTTTAGTCGTAAACCAGAATTGATACAAGCCATTGGCCTGCCGGATTAAAGGATTGTTAATCAAAAACGTGTCATCATCCCAGATGAAACTCGCATGCCACACCGGCAGGTATGCCGCGATAACCAAACCCATCAGGACCAAGGCCGACAGCCAGACGGGAGTCCATGAAAATTGCAGGAGTCCGGCGATTTTGTCTGGTATTTTAGCCGGGTCAGTCCCTGAAGCCTGTTCTGATTTGTTGGAGCGCGATTGCGCTTTGTCGGTCACCTTTCCACAATTCTCCTTTATTATAGTTTCTTTGCTACCACTGCATATTCTTTGCTTTCCGGTGCAAAGGGAGCCCCTGCAACATCTGAAAAATAATCTTTAACGGCAAAACCACTCTCATTAAACTCCGCCTCCAGGTCTCCGGGGCTGAAATATTGAAGCCGGTTATAGATCGTTCGTACCCGCAACGCTTCGATGATTGTATATTTATCAAGAACCACTTTTTCCTTCTCATATTTAAATGTATTCAAAAAACCATAGTACCTGTCAGGAGACCAGAAACCATAAACTATCTTTGGAGTTGCCCCTCATATTGATTATCAGGCAACTTTATTAAGACAGAGATATACTGAAGCCCATGAATTGAGCCGCCAGAAAAAGTGCGTAGATGGCAATCATCACCAGCGCTTCCAGACGAACGAATTTTCTTCCTGTTGTGACAAACATTTGAAGAAGGACGCCCGCCACGATCAGCATCGGAAGATCGCGCTGCACAATGATCGGCTCGACCGAAAGTGGTTTGATCAGGCAAAGACAACCGACCACGGCCAGTCCGGTGAAGATATTGGAGGCATAGATCTCGCCGAGTGTGACATCGGCCTGACGCCGGAACACGGCACCCAGTGCAATGGCCAGTTCGGGAAGAGAAGTTCCAAAAGCGTAAAAGGTTACACCAATGAGAAGATCATTCATGCCCAGCCGACGCGCAAGCAATGTTCCATTTTCCACGATCAAGCTCGATCCCAGCACGATCATCGCAATTCCCGCCACGAATATCATGATGTGCAGCCAAGGTTTTACAATATGGGCAACAGGGGTTTCTTTTCTCTGCTGTTGCGCGTCGTCGATGGTTCCCTTCAAATACGGACAGTATGCCATCAGCAGGATCAGGCCATCGATACGGCTGATAAATCCGTCCATCGCTATGACCAGGAGCAAAGCGGCGGAAAGAATCATCCAGCTTGATTCTCTTTCGCGAAGCGTAGGACCGACAACAATCGGCCTCCACAGGGCACAAATACCGGCCACAAATGTCAGGGTCACGAAATTGGAACCGACAATATTACCTACCGCAGCGGCCGGTTGTCCGCGCATAGAGGCGAAAAGTGAAACGCAAAACTCGGGCAGAGAGGTCATTACCGCCAGCAGAAGAACTGTTACGACCAGCGGTGATACCCGAAGCCAGCCGGCCAGAATCGGAACACGCCGCAGGACGGATTCCGTACCTACCCATAAAAGCACAATGCCTGCAATGAACAACAGAATCGAAAGAAACAATTGATCAGAAAATCCTTTTTGTGTGTGAGTATATGAAGTGAGGATTGGTATGTCAAGAAAATCATGGCCAAATGTAATGCAGGGATTGTGCATCCATGTTTTTCTGAAACATAAAGTTTGCATTCCGGCGCCGACGCATCCTGATACGAGAAGCACAAGAGTAATCATAACGGTTCAGAGTCTTGTCATAGTTTCTCTCCTTTATTACCCGTTGCTCCTAAAATTATTTATGCAGGCTGTAGTCCGGCCATCTCCTTGATGCGGCTGGCAACCTCGGCCGGCAGACCCATTCCACCTGCCAGTTGGCTTAGATAATCCCGCTCAGCCGGTGTATCCACTTCAATGGCCAGCAGAGAAGCTGCATAGATCTGTGCCGCGAGTTGGGGCTGTCCCTGGGCAGCTGCAATCAGCTGACCGGTTTCCATAGGTTGCTGCATCTGATCCTTCACATAACGCTGTCCTTCCTCGTCAATCCCGGCTTCTTTGAGTTTTCCCAGAATGCGATCCATTTCTTTTTGATCAATCCGACCATCCGCCTTGGCGGCGTTGATCATTGCTTTCAGGATTATTTCCGATTTTTCTTCCAGTTCCTGCTTCTCGGATTCTGTCTGCGGTTCCAGAAGGCCGACCGGAACCTGAGCCTGAGCCTTTTGCTCCCCGCTTCCCATGAGCGCCTTAAAAGCCATTGACGCGAGCAGGGCCATCACACCGCCGCCCACAGCGCCGCCTGCGGCTTTTCCGCCTCCGCCCAGAAGCGCGCCGACCAGTGCTCCCAGTCCTCCCACGGCAAGATTCTGGTTTCCGCCAACTGCCTTTCCTGCACTACCCAGCATACCGGACAGCATATCCCCGATACCGCCGCCACTGCCACCACGTCCACCGCCCAGCATGCCGGACAGCATACCTCCAATACCGCCTCCTCCGCCCTTTTGCGAGGCGCCCCCGCCCAGCATGCCTCCCAGGCTATCCATAATACTGCCGTCGCCTAATGATTTTTTTATCCGGTCATTGGATGAAGGGGTCATTCCCGACTGTACCACTGCTCCCAGAATATCACTGATGTTCATGTTGTTACCTCCCTTTTGGGTTTGTTTATAAAACTGTAACGGACTATTTTTCAGCTTCCTGTATGGTTCTAAAACCTTTATAGTCTTTGGATGCCCAGATGTTTAAATCCTGAACTGTTACATTGCTTGAGCAGACAAATTGTTTCATGCCGGGTTCCAGTTGTGCTTTGTCCTGCTTCTTTTTGAAAATTTTCAATGAACCGTCTTTAAAGAGAACAATATAGAATTTCATATCTTACCTCTTAAACATTATTTTATTTTCCCGACTGATCTCCGAAACATTTCGCTTCAAGCTACAAGCGCAAACCAGCCTATGAACTAAAGTAATCTTCGGCCTTTACCTCTCCAAAGGGGGAAAGAAAATTACTTTTCTTCGTGTCCTTTGGTTAGATAGAAAGTAGCCAAATCGAAGAAGATGGTCATGCGTCTTTGCAGTTCAAAGGTCATGTAAAGCTCGAGATTTTTTTGCAGGGCGTCCTGCGCCAGAGCGAATGTCCAGATGTGTTTGCGGATAAGGCTGAGCGCGCTTAAAACGCCGCTGATTTTAAATCCCGATTTCCTTCTTTCCCTGCCCAGTTTCGTGTAAAAGCGCCTGATTTTACCCACATCATGCAGGCCACCCAGCCACAACGTCAGCTGGGAGAGGATGCTGTCGCAGATATTATACAGGACTTTTCTTTCCACGTGATGATATTCGGTGGTGGAAGAATTAACCGCGACATCTTCAATCCATTGTTCAATAATCTTTTCCTTATTTTTAATGATGACGTTGACCAGACGGCGTGTCAGGGAATTTTTCGCGACCGCAGGCGGAAGCGTCTTTTTATCCGCATGCTCGATGGAATCGAATATTGCCCAAAAATCCCTCCGGCTTTTGATGTAAGCCTCCAGCGCGAGTTTGTTGGAGCGGAAAGCCAGCGGCGGCAATTTGTTGACAGGCCAGAAACGCGCCTGCGAGCAATCATCTCCTGCGCATAGCTTTCCGCCAGTCTGCTGCACGACAAAGGTCAGGAAAAGTAAATCGCCGTAAAAGCGGCTCTTGTAGGAATCCACCGCCAGCAGTTTTACGATTTTACCTTTGATGCCCGTTTCTTCTTCCAGTTCCCTGAGCGCTGCCTGTTCGATGCTTTCTCCGGCTTCGGCAAATCCCGTCGGCAGGCACCATAAACCTTTGGATGGCCGTTTGCCCCGTTTGACCAGTAGAATCTGACGCGACGATTCGAGAATAGACGAAACCACCGGCAGGGGATTTTCATAAAAATAGGAATTGCAGGCGGGACAAAAATCTCTCTGTACGTTATCTTCGTATTTCTTGGTGATGATTTCGCCGCAGTACAGGCAGTGTTTCCGTTGCTTTTTCATCATGCTTCCTCTGATTGCACGGGATGGGAACAGATAAATATTTTATCGTCTTTGCACATCGTGACCGCATCTTTTTTCATGGCCAGCTCGCACAACTCAAGCGTGAGCTGATCGAGTATCGTTTTATTGTGGATGCTGTTTTCCGTCAGGAAAAAGGATTTTTTGAACTGGAAATAATCCAGAAAATGGCCGATTTCATCGGGCTGGAAAACCAGTGTGTTTTTGAAATCGACGGCTTCAATCTTTCTGAAATAAGGATGGAGAAGCCTGCCGCCGTTTTCGGCGGAGAATTGTTCAAAAATGATTTCAATCGGCAGGGGCTGGTGCTCCTCAAGCAGATGATTATACCGGAAAATCTTCTTGACGATGCCGACCATCTCCCGCATGTCCTTGTGGGAATGGGTGATGGTAATGAAAAGACCGTCTTTTTTAAGTATGCGGCCGATTTCGGGAATCATATCGGGAAAGAAGTACAGGGCGTAGCTGCAGATAATCAAATCGAAGGACCCGGCAGAATATTTTTTGATTCTATCGATGCCGGATGCGGAAAAGGAACCCTCATATCCGGCGCGGCGGCAGGCTTCCAGAAAGAAGGGCTCGTATTCGGCGATAATATCGATGCCGGTTATTGTTGCTTCGGGATGCAGTTTGTCTTTCAATGCCTCGGTGAAAGCGCCGAAGGCGCAGCCCAGCTCAAGAACATTCCGGCAGTTGGATAGATGGGCATGCTTCAGGGCTGTTTTTCTGATGTCGTCCTTGTTGGTGGAGAAACGGCGGATGAGTTGTGCGATGGCCTGGTGCTTCTGCACATCACGGAATACTTTACGAATCTTTTTTTTATCCAGAACTTCCATTGCGTCAGTCCCTGAATCAAAAAAATGTCTTTAAGTTATTTTTCCGCGTCCATAATTTTTGCCACTCTTCTTATATGCCTGTCTCCGGCAAATTCCGTTTCCATGAATTTTTCGATCATGGCGGTGACAGGCACGGCATACTTTACCCTGCCGCCGAAAGCGATAAAGTTGGCGTCATTGTGTGCTTTGGCCATTTCGGCGGTAAACAGGTCGCAAATCAGGGCGCAGCGGATGCCTTTCATCTTGTTGGCGGTCATGGAGATTCCTATTCCGGTGCCGCAAAGCAGGATGCCGAAATCGTAGCCGCCCTTTTTAAACTCGTTGCAGGCCGAAACGGCCATATCGGGATAATCCACAGGGTCGTTGCTGTTGACGCCCATATCCTTCACGTCGCAGTTTTTCGATTTTAAAAAGGCGATGATTTCGCTTTTCAGCGCTACGGCGCCGTGATCGGAGGCGATAACGATTTTTTTCATCTGCAATCCTCTTGGTAGATAATATTGAACTGTGCACTATTATTTTTACAGAATTGTGAAATAAGTCAATAAAAAAAACTTTGCGTCAAAGGACTATTTGCGTTAAAAAGTTCCATGCGGGAATGGCTGACAAAATATTTGAACTATCTGCTGATTGAACGCGGTGTTGCCGCGAACACGCTGGAATCCTACGGACGCGATTTGCGCCGGTTTGTCCTGTTTGCAGAAGAACGCGGGATAACCGATATCAAAAAAATAAATCCCGAAGAGATTGTGGGCTATCTGACGAAAATCAGGGATGAGGGGCTTGCGGCCAATTCCATGAACCGGTCACTTGCCGCCCTGCGGGGCTTTTATAAATATCTGCTCCGGGAGAAAATCATCGAAGTCAATCCGCTGGCCAATATCGAATTGGCCAAAGTCTGGATGAAACTTCCCGATACGATAAGCAGGGAGGAAATGAAAAGCATTCTGGAACAGCCGGGCGACAAGAGCGACGCCGCCATCCGCAACGCGGCCATGCTGGAGCTTCTGTACGCAACGGGCGTCCGAGTTTCGGAATTGATTAATCTGACCATGAACAGCATTAACTGGCAGGTGGGATTCCTTGTCGTCATGGGGAAGGGGAGCAAGGAAAGAATTGTTCCCATCGGCAAAATAGCCTATGATTGTGCCAGAAAATATGTGGATGAGGTCAGGCCGAAACTTATGCGGAAAAGAAGCACAGATGTTCTGTTTTTGAACCGTTTCGGGGATAAATTTACGAGGCAGGGTTTCTGGAAAATTGTCGTCGCCTATGCCAAAAAGGCGGGACTGCAGAAAAAGGTGTATCCGCATACGTTCCGTCATTCATTTGCCTCGCATCTTCTGGAAGGCGGAGCCGACCTGCGCACGGTACAGGTCATGCTGGGACATTCCGATATTTCGACGACCCAGATTTACACCCATGTGACGCGGGACCACCTGAAAGAAATTCATAAAAAATATCATCCCAGGAGCTAGAAACAACTATGGCAGAGGATGAGAAAGCATCAGGAAAATGACCAACGGACAAAATATAAAAACAAAAGAAAACAGCAGCATACCGCCGCGGGTAAAAAAAATATTGATCGCGGGTGTCTTCACCGTTTTAATCGCTGCCGCATTGCTGTTTTTCTATCCCGGATTTTTCAAGTCCGTCGCTTTCGGAGGATTGAGAGTCAAAAACGCTCTTTTCTACTATCTGGCCGGTGCGAAACCCGAATTTTACTATCTGGAAATGGAAAAGAACGGCAGGGATATTAAAGTAAGCAAAGAAGAACCCCTCGAAATAACCTATCGGGACGAATTTGTCGTCAAGTCCATCGTCAGCGATGACCTGAAAGGAAAATACACGACGGTTATCGTCGAGGGACTGACGAACGGCACCAATGACCGGGGCGTATTGCTCAAGGGCGTCGACCTCATCAATAAAATCATCAAAAGCGGCGAGGCCGTCCACAAGTCCGGCGTGGTATCCAATTACAGAATGGTTATAAACTATAAAGAGGAAAAGATAGATGCCGTACCGGTAAAGGTCGTCATCGCAACGCAGGACTGGTACCGGTTTGCAAAGGATTCAGCCAACGTCAACGAGCAGATTGAATATCTGAAAAAGGCGATATTCATCAATGAAAACGACGTGAATGTGCGGAAAATCCTGGCCGGTGTCTATGCACGGCAGAACTGGCTGGACGAGGCAATCAGCCAGTACCGGGATATATTGAAAATCAGGCCGGATGACGCGGCGGCGAAACTGGAACTGGCGAAATGCCACATCATGAAACAGGAATTCGATGAAGCCATTGCCATCTCGAAAGAGATTCTCAGCACGAACTCGAGGGAAGCGCAGGCCTACGCGGGACTTGGATTGGCCTTTTCGGGCAAGGGATTATGGGCACAGGCGGCGCAGAATTACCGCGAGGCTGTGAATATCGAGCCGGAAAATTACGTCGCGAGGCTTAAACTGGCCGGAGCCTACCGCAACGGCAATATGATTAATCAGGCTGTCGAGCAGTATCAATATATTGCCGGACATTCCGGCGATCCGGAGGAAGCCCTCTCTGCGCTGGGCGATATTTATATCAAACTCAAAAAATATGATGAAGCCGCCGCTCAATATATTTTATTAATCAAAAAACAGCCCGGCAACGCGAACGCTCATGCCCGGCTGGCCTCCGCCTACGCGGGCGTGGGCAGGTGGCCCGAGGAACTGGAACACCTCAAAAAAGCGGCTTCCCTGAGCCCGAACGAACCCGCAATCCGTTATAATCTCGGTGTGGCCTATGAACGGAAAAAAATGCTGGCGGATGCGGTCAGGGAATATGAGAATGTGCTGAAAATCAAGCCAGATGACACGGATGCGCTGGAGCGTCTGGGTGATATCGCTCTGGGCAACCGGAAATATGTTCAAGCGGTGAAATTTTACGAGAAGATAAAGGACGTGTCTTCCGTGAACGCTTCAATTTATTCCAAACTTGGATATGCCTATGGCGAAATGAAGGATTACGTCCGATCCGCTGAAAATTACGAAAGAGCCCTCAAATACGGAGCGAAAAGCATTAATTTACATTATAATCTGGCCTATGCATACGGCAAACTGGGAAAGGAAAGGAAAGCGATTGCCGAATATGAAAAAGTGTCGCCGCCGACAAAGGAAGTGCTCAGTATACTCGGTCAATTTTATTTAAGGGAAAAAAACTGCGCCGCGGCGATCAGATGTTACAACAGGATAGCGCAGATGGAACCGAAAAAAGCCGGCTCATATGAGAGCTTGGGGTATGCCTACGGGGTCTGCAATAATCCCGATGCGGCCATCAAAAATTATCAGGCAGCGCTGAGATTCGACAGCGACGACA
>CAYMWM010000040.1:0-15392 GCA_964394185.1 uncultured Smithella sp. | reverse complement strand
AAAAAGCTCATCGAGCTCAGCCCCAGGAAGGCCTCCGGTTATGTGAGTGTCGGGGATGCCTACGGTCTCAAGGGTGATCTGGACCGGCAGATCGAATACTATCGGATGTCCCTGAAAATCGATCCCGAGGATGACGAAGTGCATGCGAATCTCGGGGCAGCCTATGAGAAGAAGGGGCTTTATGATGAGGCGATCAAAGCGTATACCGAAGCCTACAGGCTGAATCCCGAAGCAAAAACCGCTCGAAAGATTCCGAAACTTAAGATAAAGCTTTTGCAGGAAAAAGCGCAGAAAAAAAATCAGGAGTGAAAAAGGATGAAGAAAATCAAAATTGGCAATGTCGTTGCCGGAGACAGCAAAAAATTTTTTCTCATTGCGGGACCGTGCGTTCTGGAAGATGAAAAATCGGCGATGGATGCCGCCCGGTACCTGAAAAAACTCACGGCAAAACTGAAAATTCCTTTTATCTTCAAGGCATCGTATGACAAAGCCAATAGGACGTCGATAAAATCCTACCGCGGCCCCGGAGCCGGAAAGGGACTGGCCATACTGGAAAAAGTCAAAGGCAAACTGAATGTGCCTGTGCTCTCCGACGTGCATCGTTTCGAGGAAATCGATGCTGCGGTGAAAATACTGGACGTTGTGCAGATACCCGCATTCCTGTGCCGTCAAACGGACTTCATCACCGCAATCGCGAAAAAAGCGCGCGTTATCAATATCAAAAAAGGACAGTTTCTGGCTCCCTGGGACATGGCCAATGTGATAGAAAAAGCAAAATCGGCGGGCAATGGCAATATCATGATTACCGAAAGGGGCGCGTCCTTCGGCTACAACAATCTTGTTTTCGATGTTCGCTCCCTGCCTATCATCAGGGAGATGGGCTATCCGGTCATTTTCGACGCCACGCACGCGGTACAGCTTCCCGGTGGACAGGGGACCTGTTCGGGTGGACAGCGGGATATGGTCAAATATCTGGCGCGCGCGGCGGTGGCGGCGGGCGTGGATGGAATCTTTTTCGAGGTTCACCGCGACCCGGAAAAAGCGCTCTGCGACGGAGCCAACTCCCTTTATCTGAAGGAACTCGAAAAGCTTCTGCTGACGTTGAAAAAAATCGACGGTATAATAGAGAAGTAAATCTGTTATTAATTGCGAAAGGAACGGTTAGGCGTATTTTGACTGCGATGACCCCTGTAAAAAAAACATTCTCGTTGATAATTTTCGTCATGTTCATTTTCTTTTCAATGGCTCCCGCCGCCATGTGCGAAGAACCGGAGGCCATGCCGGAAAACGTCCGGGAGGAAACGGCGCAGGCTGCACCGGGTTCGGCGGAAATCCCGGAGGAGGAAACGGAACAGACGCCCTGGACGCTTGAGGAATTTCTGCCGCCGGATGCGAATCAGGCAATGGAATTTCCCTGCCTGTCGTCGGATGAAACCACACCACCTCAAACCCGCAGGGCTGAAGAAAAGCAGCCCTCCATATTGTCCCAAGCCGGAAAAATGACGCGTGCGGGACTTCAGGCGGGCAAGAAGGCGGGAAAACAGGCGGGAAAAATAGCGGATGCCGTTCATCGTACTCTCACGAAGCGGATTATCAACAGCGCCTCATGGCTGGATTCTTTTTTCGCCAATGAACGGTCGCTGGCGGAAGAGAACCGTTCCAATATACGATTGCGCTATAACTTCTTTCTGGAAGAATCTTCGGACTTGTCCAATCAGCCGAGAATCCGCGGACGACTTGTGCTGCCGGCGCTTCAAAAAAAGGCCCATATCATTTTTTCCGCGGACCCGGAAGAGCCTCTGTCCGAAGATAAGACCTTCAGTGAAGATACGGACAGCGAAAAGGTTGTCATGGAGACGCCAAAGACACCCACAGGTGACAAACAGCGTTTTACAACGGCATTGCAGTATTTTCTGGAATCAACGGATAAACAGAGTATTTCCATACGGTCGGGCATGAGGTTAAGCAGTCTGAAACCGGCTTTCTTTGTTGCTCCCCGCTATCGTCTTTTGATTCCCCTCGATTCATGGGATTTCCGTTTTACGCAGGAAGTCATGTACCGGACCGATACGAAATTTCAGGAAACAACGCGGTTTGACTTCGAGCGGCCGCTGGACCCGTATTTTTTCCGTGCGACTGCCGAGGGATCGTGGTTTGAGGATTCATCAGGCTATTTTTACAAACTGAAATTCTCTCTGTTTCATCCGCTGGGTCCTAAAAATGCGTTGACCTACGAATGGGTCAACAGCTTCGAGACCGAACCGACGGGGAAACTAATGGATATAGCGTTCAGAGCCCGTTACCGGCAAACTATATGGCGCGAATGGGTGTTCTTTGAAGTCGTTCCCCAGTGCCACTTTCCCAGCGACCGGGACCAGCAGTTTACGCCCGGCATTCTTTTTGCCGTGGAGGCGGTATTCGGAAGGTCGGAATAGGGCGAAGGAAAATAGATACTATGGGGGCTTCGAGATGGAGCAATCTTGCAGATTGCTTCTAAATATTCCCGTTCAGGCTGCAAGCGCAAACCAGCCTAAAGCGGAAATGACAACTGTAGTGAGGAGAAAAGGGAAGAAAAAATGAAAATAAATAGAATTGTCACATTTGTTTCATTAATCGTTTTCACGGCGATCATGTTCTCATCAGGAATAATATATTGCGCGGAAATAAGTGAAACAATCGGCAAGATCAAAAAAAGCACGATTGATTCAGTAAAACTTAAAAATGGAATCAATTACGTAGATATTAATGGAGACGGGATAAAAGATATAATTATGAAGGGTTATAGAGACCATATTACAGCTCATTCATTCTCTGTATATTCCATATACGTGTATAAGAATCTACAAAGGGAAGAACCTTGTGAGTGGCAAATTGTTTCTATGGGAGGAAAGGGAGGATTCGCGGGTGATGATATTAGTAAATATGAAATTTCAACTCATCAGGGCGCGGACTGTGTTTTAAGAGAGATACGACTGGCAAGATTCAATAAAAATGCTCCCTACTATTTGGTTATTGCTGATAGACCAATCGGAGAATCTTATATAGATTCTAAAAATGTAAAATTCACTTTTTATAAATTAATATATTTGGAAGATGAAAATAGATTTGTTTATGAAAAAGACAAGGAATTTTATTCTAAAAACAAATATTGTGATGTTAATGAATCGTTTGCCAAAGAACTTGGATATTAAAATATTAAATATAAACACGCTCACGTAAATAAATTAAAATAGAAGGATAACAAGAAGATGAATAAAAACTTTAAGGAAAAGCTTAAAAAGATAAAAATGCTGATTCTGGACGTGGACGGGGTGATGACGGACGGCCGAATCATCATGGATGATTTGGGAAGGGAAACGAAAAACTTTCACGTGCGCGACGGGCATGGACTGAAAGTGTTACAGCGCTATGGCATCAGGATCGTTCTGCTGACCGGACGGAAATCAAAAGTCGTTGAGCACCGGGCAAAGGATCTGGGAATTAAGGACGTTTATCAGAAGGTTTTTAATAAAAAAGAGGTCTTTGAAAAGATTCTGAAGAAGCACAAGTTAAAAGCCGAAGAGGCCGCTTTCATGGGCGATGACATCATTGATATTCCTGTTTTGAAAATCGTGGGATTTTCCGCGACCGTGGCCGACGCGGTTGATGTGGCGAAAAAGTCCGTTGATTACATATCCCCATATAATGGCGGCCAGGGCGCGGTAAGGGAAGTTTGCGAGATGATTCTGAAGGCTCAGGGGAAGTGGCCGGAGGTAGCCGCGAAGTATGGATTTACCGAACACACCTAATGGGGTTGTTGACCGGGAGCGCATTCCCTTGAGGGAGGCGCAATGATAAATAATCACTTTCCTTACCGGTAAAATCCGCAGGATTTTACAAAAAGCCTATCTGCACAGTATACCCCGGCGGAGGTCTGCGTTGCGCTTCAAACCCCACAGCTCAAAGGTATTTCTATCGAAATATCAGTTTACCGATCAGGCCTGAACGGTAAAATTAACCCTTATTTGCAAGATTTATTCCTTTTTTTCATCCTTACACCTTTACACTTGACCCTTCGGGTGCTATAATAAAATTAAGAGGATATAAGCTCCGGCTATTTGATGAATATTGCGGATTATGCTCAATGAAACTAAACGGAAAAACGATAATTATATCGTTGATAATAGTAGTATCTATAGTTCTATTGATTGTCGGCGCAGACAAAATCAGCAATAAAATCAACAAGCCCCGGAATATATTGACCGCGCTGCAGGACAGCGCCGACCTGCAGATAAAAGGTTTTGTTTATACGGAAGTAGGCAGGGATAAAGCCAAATGGGAAGTAAAGGCCGAAAACGCAACGTATGACAAAAAAGAAAACATGGCTATTTTAGAGATGGTTCAAATCAGATTGACGACAGCCAATGGAAAAGTTTATAAAATGAGCGCCGATAAAGGCAGGGTACAGACGGAAAAAAAGAACATTGAGATAGAGAAAAACGTTGTTGTCGTTTCCGGTGATGGCGACCGGTTCTATACCGGTCATTTGCATTACAGCGACGCCCAGAAAAAAATATATACCGACGCGCCGGTAACCATGGAAAATGAGCGGATGAAAATCAGCGGAAGGGGATTGATTCTCTATATAGATAAGGGAGAATTGAGCATTCCTTCCACGGTCAGGGCAAAAATAAATTGACAGAGACGTTAAATGCTCGATAAAAGAAAATACATAATACCCCTGTTTGTTTTTCTCCTTTCGGCGTTTTGCGCCTATGCCGAAAATAATGCGCGCCTCAGTCCTTCCGGTGAACCGGTCGAAATTACCGCCGATCGCATGGAGGCGTTCAACAGGGAAAAACGGGTGGAGTTTTCAGGCAATGCCGTCGTAACGCGGGGCAACGCCGTCCTGAAAGCCGACAAGCTGATTTTGTACTATAAAGACGGGAAGGATGGCAATAATAAAACGGATAAAGAAATTACAGAGGAAATAAACAAGGCCGGTGAACTGGAAAAGATAGAAGCCAAAGGCAATGTTCACCTGACCCAGGATCAAAGAGTCGCAACGGGAGATGAAGCTGTATATTACCGGGAAGCTAATAAAATAGTTGTGAAAGGCAATGCCGTTCTGAACGAGGGGAAAAATTCGATAAAAGGCGAAAGGGTCACGGTTTTTCTCGATGAGAACAGAGGCGTTGTTGAAGGAAACACGCAAAAACGGATTAAGGCGGTTATTTATCCGCAGGCGGGAGAAAAGGCGAAAATCAAATAATAGGGTGTTTAGTGCTGTAAAGAGATGAGCGATTTGACGGCAAAGGGTCTGGTAAAAATTTATCATAAGCGCAAAGTGGTCAATCAGGTTGATTTGTCCATTTCACCCGGTGAAGTTGTCGGCCTGCTGGGACCAAACGGCGCGGGGAAAACGACCACTTTTTATATGATTGTCGGACTCGTTAAGCCTGATGCGGGAGAAATATTTCTGGACAGCGAAGATATCACAGGATTCCCCATGTATTTAAGGGCGCGCAAGGGTTTGAATTATCTGCCTCAGGAACCTTCCATTTTCCGCAAGCTGACCGTGGAGGAGAATATCATGGCCATTCTGGAAACGCTTGATTTGCAGGAAGAGGAAAGGACGGAGAGGCTGCATGAACTCCTGCGGGAACTGGATCTGACGGGGCTTGCCAAAAATCATGCGTATTCCCTGTCCGGCGGGGAAAGACGAAGGGTCGAAATCACCAGGGCGCTGGTGACTTCACCGAAATACATTCTTCTGGATGAGCCGTTTGCGGGCATCGATCCGCTGGCGGTTGCCGATATTCAGAAAATCATCGAAAAGCTCAAATCCAAGGGAATCGGCATCATTATTTCCGATCACAACGTGCGCGAGACGCTGGCCTGCTGTGACCGGGCTTACATCGTTAATGAAGGACAGATACTGGTTGAAGGTTCGCCGGATGCAATTTCCCAAAGCGAACTGGCACGGAAATTTTATTTCGGAGAATCGTTTAATTTGTAAATTTTTAAGTATATAATCTTTTATTATGGCATTTGAATTAAAACAGAACCTTAAACTTGCACAGCAGCTTATTATGACGCCTCAGCTTCAGCAGGCGATAAAACTGCTGCAGTTATCGCGTCAGGAACTTGTCGACGCCATCAATGAGGAAATGGAAGAAAATCCCCTGCTGGAGGAAATTTCTCCCGATGAAGGATATGAAGAAGAAGTCAGCGATGACTTTGAAAAGGATGTCCTGTCTGCCGAACGCGAAAACATCAAAGCCGTTGAACACACAGAAGAACTGAATATTGAAAAAGGAGCCGGAACCGAAGAGTTTGACTGGGGATGTTATCTGGAGGATTACGGCCCTGTCGGAGTTACTTACGGCGGCAGAGACGGTGAAGAGGTTTCGTGGGACAATGTCCTTACGGAAGGCCAGTCTCTGGCAAAACATCTGACATGGCAGATGAAACTTTCGTCTTTTACCGAAGATGAAGAGTGTGTTTGCGGTCAGATTATCGGGAATCTTGACCCCAACGGTTATCTGTGCGCAACCGTCGCGGAAATAGCCCAGCTGGAAAACACAAGTGAAGAATTTGTCGAAGCTGTCCTGAAAAGGGTTCAGGAATTTGATCCTCCCGGAATTGCCGCCCGCAACCTTCAGGAATGTCTGTTGATTCAGGCGAGAATGCTGGGTGTTAAAAATAAAATTATAGAAGTTATCATCACGGATTTTCTTAAGGAACTGGAATTAAAAAATTACGCGCATATCGCCCATAAATTGAAAGTTCCCCTGAGGGAAGTGGAAATGGCCGTATTGCTCATCAGCGGGATGAATCCCAAACCGGGAAGCATTTATTCCGAAGAAAAGATTCAGCCGATCATTCCCGATGTCTATATCGTCAAATCGGGTGAAGAATATAAAATCATTCTCAACGATGACGGGTTGCCGCATTTGCGTATCAGTAATTTTTACCGTGAAATCATGGGGGGACTGTCCGGTCACAGCCATCATGACGCCGAAAGCGGCAAAAAATACATCAAGGACAAGGTTCAGTCGGCGACCTGGCTCATCAAGAGCATTCAGCAGAGGCAAAATACGATATATAAGGTGGCCGAAAGCATTGTTAAATTTCAGAAGGATTTTTTTGACGGCGGCATCGATCACTTGAAACCCCTGGTGCTTCGGGATGTCGCCGAGGATATTCAAATGCACGAATCGACCATCAGCCGCGTCGTGAACAACAAATACTTGCATTCATCGCAGGGGATTTTCGAGATGAAGTATTTCTTCGGCAGTTCGATTAAAAAGACATCAGACGGAGAAACCATCGCGTCGAAGAGCGTCAAGGAGGAAATCAGGCAGATCATCGGCTCCGAGCCTCCGCGAAAGCCCTATAGCGATTGTGAAATCGTCGATTTGCTGAAAGGGAAGGGCATCGATATCGCCCGCCGTACTGTTGCCAAGTACAGGGAAATGATGGGGATTTTGCCTTCTTCCAAAAGAAAGAAATATTTCAGGTGACTTTTCCGGCAACCGGCATTGAGGAGGCAAAATATTCATTGACTTTTGTTTTTTACATCAATATATGACGAGCCTCTTTATTGTCAAACCCGGTAAGTCTGAGGAATTCAATAGAGGTTAATCAGATTAACTTAATTAAGGAGGAACAATTATGAAAATTTCGGTAACTTTTAGAAACGGTGAAGGTGAGAACTGGCAAAAAACGTACGCCGAAGAAAAAATGCTGAAACTCAAGAAATACCTGGATGCCACCGCCGAAGCTCACATTATTGTTTCAATAGAAAAATTCCGAAATGTCACAGAAATTAACTTGAGTTCCAACGGTTGGAATATAAATGCGAAGGAAGAAGCAAAAGATATGCGTATCGCTTTGGACAGATGCGTGGATAAAATAGAAAAACAGCTTAAGAAACAGAGAGAAAAAGTACGTGAACATAAACCCAAAAGCATCCGGCGCGGCGAGGAAAAAACAGCCGGAATAGATGAGTCTGGAGAAACCGCTTCCGGTAAAATTTCCAAAACGCGTAAAGTGATATTAAAACCCATGTCTTTCGATGAAGCGATGATGGAAATGGAAGGAACAAGAGACCGCTTTATGGTATACAGGGATTCGTCTTCTGAAAATGTCAGTATCATTTATCGCAGCGATGACGGAAATTTTACCCTTATTGAAACGAATTAGCTTATTTTATGATTCAAAGGCGAGCTAGATGCAGCTGGAGCAGATTCTAAAACCGGAATTAATCAATGCAGACTTGTCGGCAAAAAGCAGGGATGAGGCGCTGGCGGAAATGGTCGAGACAGTAATCCGCAGCGGCGTGGAAATGAACAAATCCAGCATTGTCGACATTCTGAAACAGAGAGAACAACTCGGTTCAACGGGAATAGGAGAGGGCATTGCCATCCCTCACGGGAAAACAGCGGCAGTCAACCGGATTATTGTGGCCTTCGGGCGCAGCACGGAAGGAATTTCGTATGACGCTCTTGATGGTAAACCGGTGCATCTGCTCTTTCTTCTTCTGGCGCCGGAAAATTCGGCGGGGCAGCACCTGAAAATTCTGGCAAAAATTTCCAGAATGCTGAAAGAGGCCGATTTCCGGCAAAAACTTCTGGATGCATCATCGCAAATGGATTTGCATGAGATTATTCTTGCGCAGGAAAACATCTGCGGCGTATAGCATTCCAGGAGAGATTGAAACGACGGCTGTTTCTTCGTGCATATGGATTATCAAAGAAATTGTTTGTAGAGCATTTTCATCTTACATATATTGAGTAGTCAACTGATTACAAAAATCGGCAGTCAAGGATGATGGTTGGATGAAAAATCTGCGGGTCGTCATCATAACCGGTCTTTCCGGCTCAGGTAAAAGTACCGCGCTGCGGGCGCTCGAAGACATCGGTTTCTTCTGCGTGGACAACATGCCGGTGGTTCTGCTTCCCAAATTCCTTTCCATAACAGCACTTTCTTCTCCCGAAATTAAACAGGTTGCACTGGTCATGGACGTACGGGAGAGAGGTTTTGTCGATAAGTATCAGCGGATATTCGACGGACTTAAAAAGAAAGGATGCCGGATAGAAATACTTTTCCTGGAATCCAGCGATGAGTCTCTATTGCATCGTTTCAGTGAAACCCGGCGCATTCATCCTCTTTCGGAGAGAGGAATGATTATGGATGGGATTCTGCTGGAACGGGAAAAGCTTTCCTCTTTAAAAAGAATGGCCAATAAGATTATCGATACGACCGGGCTTAATGTTCATCAGTTGAAAGATGTTGTTCAACACCATATTTCACCGTCTTCCCGTGATAAAAAAATGGTGATTAATGTGACATCTTTCGGCTACCGTTACGGTTTGCCCGTTGATGCCGATCTTGTTTTCGATGTAAGATTTTTACCTAATCCGTATTTCGTTGAAAAACTCAAAAATTACGACGGCAATAATAAAGATGTCCGGAAATTCGTATTAATGAACAGTGAAAGCAGACAATTTCTGGAGAAAATAATTGATTTGATGAATTTGCTGATTCCCCTTTATGAAAAAGAAGGGAAGGTGCGGCTCAATATTGCCGTGGGCTGCACCGGCGGCAAGCATCGTTCCGTGGTGATGGCCAATAAAATTGGCTCGTTTCTTTCTTCGCTGAAATATACGGTGAACCTTAATCACAGGGACATTCAAAAAGATTAAGCTGGTATTAAAATACCAGCTTAATCTTTCATTTGGTTATGTTGTCCATAATCCAGTGCGGATCCCACCATTCCTGCGGATTGACAAACTGACCGCCGACGATAATGCTGAAATGAAGATGATCTCCTCCAGCCAGTCCCGATGTTCCGGAAACGCCGATTTTTTCACCTTTTTCGACTTTTTTGCCCGTGGTTGTATCAATAGATGATAAATGGGCATACAGGCTGAATAATCCCAAACCGTGATCGATAATGACCGTGTTGCCGTAAATTCCCAGCGCGCCGGTAAAAACGACAATTCCCTTATTGGACGCTTCTATGGGTGCGCGGGCGTTCGATGCCAGATCCACGCCCATGTGAATGGATTCGCCGATAACTTTACCGTTATACATTGAACTTCTTTTATCGCCGAAAAGCGCCATGGGCTTTGCGTTTTTCATGCGCAGGAAAGGTCCTTCCCAAAGTTCCTTATCCGAAGATTTCTGGCAGATTTTCTGTATGGACAGAAAATTATCATTGCGCATTTGAGAATTGATATAGGTGAAAACTTCCAGAGGCGTTTTGCCCTGAAGGGATGGAACCATAGCCTGAAATTCCGGCATTTTCTGTTGCAGGAAACTGTCACTTATATTCATTTTGTCCGCGCGGAATTTCTTTGACTTGATTTCGCATGGCAGGGTGATTTGTGTTTCATTGCCCGCCTCATCCTTTGCAAAGACCATGATTTTGGTCGTCGCGTTGGTAGCATCCATAGGCAGGGCGAAATAGGTAATGTAGGAAGGTTTATTGTCAATCAATATCGCGTGAGCGGGTGAAAAATAATTATTGATATAAACGCCGGTGGTCGTCACCAATTTTGACGGCTGATAAGCAACAAAGCCCGTGCCGCCCTGATTGATGTATGTTATATTCTTCATAAGATTAATCTGAGGCGGAACCGTGTCGACTTTTACCGGCTGCTCATGCATAATCTGATTATTGAAAAGGGAATGATCACTGGCCGTGATTTTAATCGAAGCGGCTCCGTCATGAAGTTTCAGATCGCCTGCGCTGATGTTCAGGGTCAGTTTTTCATGCAAGATCCCTCTGGAAGGTATTATTTTATCAGCCAGCACCTGGGCCTTATTATCCTGAACGATTTCCACCGTAATCCGGGAAAGGCCGCTCCCGGAATCGGAAAAATTAATGCCGACGGTTTTCTGGCGGCCGATGGCTTTGACGTCCTGGTCAAATTTGAACTGCGGTTTTCCCATATCCAGATAGTTGCCGAAGAAAAAAAAGCCGGCAGCGGCGATCACGATAACGCCTATGATGATTTCGATATATAAAGGGAATTTTTTCATAATAATCTCCTAAAGTTGTGGGATAGGTTCAGTTGCGCGGCTTATAATAATTTTTCTCCGGTTTTGCAAGGGAAATCTCCCGGAAAAATATTTTACATCCGGATAATTTATAGTTAATTATGCCTTGATATTGTGTAACAGCGCTGTTATATTTCCAATAAACAGTCGCCTTAAAGCGGTTGTTTTCATTATCAATCACACAAATAATTTAACCGGGAAGTTGAAGATATGCTTGAAGACAAAAAGATAGTTCTTGGTGTTACAGGAGGAATCGCCGCCTATAAAGCCGCAGAGCTGGTTCGCGCTCTTATCAAAAAAGGAGCGCAGGTCAAGGTTATCATGACCAAAAACGCAAAGGAATTCATTACGCCTTTGACGATGCAGACCCTTTCGCAGAATCAGGTTTATACCGATACGTTTGCCGCAGCGGATAAATTCGAGATGGCGCATATCACACTGGCGGAGTTTGCCGATGCTTTCGTCATCGCGCCGGCCACGGCCAACATCATCGGGAAAATCGCTTCCGGCATCGGCGATGATCTTCTTTCCACAACCATCATGGCTCAGGATAAGCCGACACTGATTTGTCCGGCCATGAACGACAAAATGCTGGCCAATCCCGTTTTGCAGGAAAATATCGTCAAACTCAGAAAGCTTGGCTTTGCCGTGATGGAAAGCGCCGAGGGTGAACTGGCCTGCAAAACCAAAGGCAGGGGACGCCTGCCCGAGGTGGACGATATTGTCGGGGAAATAGAATCACTTTTGACTCCAAAGGATTTCAAAGGCGTAAACATTCTGGTAACGGCCGGTCCCACAGAAGAACCGCTGGACCCGGTGCGTTTCATCACGAATTTATCATCCGGGAAAATGGGCTACGCGATTGCCACGGCGGCGCAAAGGCGTGGCGCGGATGTTACGCTTGTCAGCGGTCCGACGAATCTGCCTCCGCCTCCGGTGGCCAAGATAATAAAAGTACGCACGGCAAAGGAAATGCATAAAGCCGTCATGGACCAATATAAAAAAGCGGCGGTGATTATCAAGGCGGCCGCGGTTGCCGATTATTATCCCAAAGTAACCGCTCAGGAAAAAATCAAGAAGGACAAAAAGACGCTGGCTCTGGAATTGCAGTGCAATCCCGATATCATCGCCGATGTCGGCAAGAATAAGGGCGGGCGCATTCTGGTCGGCTTTGCCATGGAAACGCAAAATCTGCTGGCCAACGCTAAAGAGAAACTGAAAAAGAAAAATATGGATTTGATCGTTGCCAATAATCTGCGGGAAGAGGGTGCGGGTTTCCGCACGGATACAAACGTCATCACAATCATTGACCGCGAAGGTAAAATGGAATCTCCGGGCAAAATGACGAAGATTGAAGCCGCGGACGCGATTCTTGACAGCATTAAAACAATATCAGTTAAAAAAATCAAAAGAAAAAAATGAACGGAGAATCATTAAGCTTGTCGACAAAAGAATTACAAACTCAATTACTCAAAGTGGTTAAGGGACTCAAGGGACAGGTGATAAACCGCGAAAGCCTTTCGGTTGGAATCGATTGGAGTAAACCGCGTCCGGAGACGTTACCCGTCAAGCCGGTACTTGTTAAACCAGAATCGGTAAAGCCGGTGACCGTAAAGCCGATACCTGTAAAACAGTTTAAAGCTGAAAATAACTCCAAAGAAGAAATGTTAAATAATGTTCTACGGGAAATGTCGGATTGCCAGCTTTGCCCGCTGGGAAAAACAAGAAAAAACCTTGTTTTCGGCGCCGGCAATCCTCAGGCGCGAATCGTGTTCGTCGGCGAAGCTCCGGGAGCCGATGAAGATGAACAGGGCATGCCTTTTGTGGGTCGCGCCGGACAGCTTTTAACTGATATCATCGTAAAGGGAATGAAGCTTGAGCGGAAGGATGTCTATATCTGCAATATACTGAAGTGCCGTCCGCCCAATAACCGCAATCCCCTGCCGGAAGAAATCGTTAAATGCGAACCGTTTTTGAAAAGGCAGCTGCAGATTATTGCGCCGGAAATCATCTGTGCTCTGGGAAAATTTTCCGCCCAGACGCTTTTAAAAACCGATGTGCCGATATCCGCGTTGCGAGGACGTTTCCAGACCTATGAAGGAATAAAACTGATGCCGACATATCATCCTGCGTACCTTCTGCGGAATCCCTCGGCGAAAAGGCAGGTGTGGGAGGATGTTCAGGTGATTATGAAGGAAATCAAACTTTAGTTATTGCCAATGACAGAACAAAACGAGGTGACCTAATGTTGAAAAAAGTTAAATATTCATTGTTTGCCCTTTTCATATTTGCAGGTGCACTGGCCTGGGCGCAGGAAAATAAACCTGTTTTTAACGTCATCACGGTTGACGGCGTCATCACATCGCCTACGGCAAAATATATTGCCTCCGGCATCGAAGAGGCGAAAAAAGACAATGCCGAAGGCCTGATTATTCTGCTCGACACGCCCGGCGGAATGGATACCGCCATGCGCGATATTGCCAAAAGCATTCTCAACGCGCCTCTTCCGGTCATCGTTTATGTTTATCCGTCAGGCGCGCGCGCCGCTTCCGCCGGTGTCATTATTACGGTAGCCGCGCACATTGCCGCGATGGCCCCCGGCACAAACATCGGCGCGGCTCATCCCGTTTCGATCGGTCTCGGCGGTTCGCCCGGAGAGAAGGACAAAACGATGAACGAAAAAATTGAAAACGACGCCGCGGCTTACGCCAAAAGCATCGCCAAATTAAGGGGACGCTCGGAGGAGTGGGTGGAAAAGGCGGTGCGTAAAAGCGAATCCATAACCGCCGAAGACGCGCTGAAACAAAATGTTATTGATTTTATCGCTCCCGATATTGATAACCTTTTAGCCGCTATCGACCAGAAAGAAGTGATGGTTGCCGGTGTCAAAAAGAAAATTTCAACAAAGAACGCAGTTACAAATAACAAGAAGATGGGAACGCGCCAGGGGATTCTTTCAGCCATTTCCGATCCCAATATTTCCTACATTCTGCTTCTCATCGGACTGGCGGGACTGTATTTCGAACTGTCCACGCCGGGCGCGATTCTGCCCGGCGTCATTGGCGGCATATCGCTTTTGCTGGCTTTTTTCGGGCTTTCCACGCTGCCGGTCAATTATACGGGAATTTTACTGATTGTTTTCGGCGTCATTCTATTTATCGCCGAGATTAAAGTGATGAGTCACGGCATGCTCACCGTCGGAGGTATCATTTCACTCATTCTGGGTTCATTGCTGATGTTTGACACACCCGAACCGGCTCTGCGCCTGTCTTTGCAGGTATTGATACCGGCGGTTATTGTTGTTTCCGCTTTCTTTATCGCCGTCATTATGCTGGCGGTCAAGGCGCAGATGCGGAAACATTATTTGGGAGCGGAAGCAATGATCGGCGTGGAAGCGGACGTGGTAAGCGATATCGACAGGGAAGGAGATGTCTTTTTAATGGGAGAATACTGGAAGGCAACCAGTCATGAGCCGATCAGAAAAGGAGCGAAAGCAAGGATTGTAAAAGTTGACGGGTTGAAATTAATCGTGGAAGAAGTTAAAAATAAATAATACAAATCAACAGGAGGATTTTGCTATGATTGGAACTTTATCTATGCCGTTTATCGTTATTGTCGTACTGGTTGTCATGTTTTTGACAGCCGCGATCAAAATTATGAATGAATATGAAAGGGCTGTTATTTTCCGTCTGGGACGCATCAGGGACGTCAAGGGGCCGGGATTGATTATCATTATTCCCGTCGTTGACAGGGTGGTGAAGATCGATATGCGGACCATAACAATGGATGTCCCTCCGCAGGACGTTATTACGAAAGACAACGTTTCCATCAAAGTGAGTGCTGTTGTCTATTTCCGCGTGATGAACGCCAATTCCGCCGTGACCAATGTCGAAAACTATCTTTTCGCCACATCACAGCTCGCCCAGACGACACTCAGAAGCGTTTGCGGACAGATGGAACTGGATGAAATTCTTTCCGAACGCGAAAAAATCAATATGCGCCTGCAGGAAATTCTGGACCGCAGCACCGAGCCCTGGGGCATTAAGGTGTCGCTGGTGGAAGTGAAGCATATCGACCTGCCCGAAGAGATGAAACGCTCGATGGCCAAACAGGCTGAGGCGGAACGAGAAAGAAGAGCCAAAGTCATTAATGCCGAAGGTGAATTCCAGGCGGCGCAGAAATTGATTGAAGCGGCGGCGCTGATGGAATCACAGCCGATGTCCCTGCAGCTGCGCTATTTGCAGACGCTGAATCAGATCGCTTCGGAAAACAATTCCACAACGGTATTCCCGATTCCGATAGATCTGTTCAAACCGTTTTTGAAACTGGCGGATAAATCATAA
>CAYMWM010000039.1:0-29761 GCA_964394185.1 uncultured Smithella sp. | reverse complement strand
CGGATTTTTACAGGTAAAAACTTGGAAAGACGCTTATCCCGGCATTATGCACGGTTTGATATTTTTCGGTTTCTTCGTTTTGATTTTTGGAGCCGCTTTCGATGCCGGTGAATTTCATATTACGGAACCTTTATTCAGCTGGGCGTTTTTACGCGGCAGCTTTTATCTCGGGTTTTCTTTCCTGATGGATCTGTTCGGTCTGCTGGTGCTTATTGGAGTTTTAATGGCGGCTTATCGCCGGTATATTCAGAAACCGGACCGTCTCGGTTATAAAGGTACATCCGATAATACTACGGATGACGCCATTGCCCTGTTACTCATCGGCGGTATCATTGTTACGGGCTTCATCATCGAAGCTTTGCGTATTCATGCTACGATGATTGAAGGTATCGGTCCGGATAAAGTAGCTCCGGCATGGGAAACAGCTTCTTTTGTAGGCTGGACGCTCGCCAATATAATGTCCGGCATGGATGTCGACACGGCAAAAAGTTTACACAAACTCAGCTGGTGGACCCATACTTTTATCGCTCTCGGTTTTATCGCCTATATTCCTTACTCCAGACTGTTGCATATCATTACAACTCCGGCCAATCATTTCTTTGCAACCTTAAAACCAACCGGATACGTTGAACCGATTCGTGATATTGAAAATCAGGAATCCTTTGGTGTATCCAAACTGGAAGAGTTTACCTGGAAACAGATTTTTGATTCCGATGCCTGCACCAAGTGCGGACGCTGTCAGGACGGATGCCCGGCCTATCTTACCGGCAAGCATTTATCTCCCAAGAAACTGGTTCAGGATATCAAGACTCACTGGCTGGAAAAAGCTCCTCTGGCATTGACTAAAGCGGTTGTTCCTGCTGCTGAAGGTGCGGAAGCAACGGCTCCTGCAGAGGCTGCTGAAGGCGCTGCACCGGAAAAAGTGCTGGCAGGTGATGTTGTCGACCTGAATGCAGTTTGGGATTGCACCAACTGTATGTATTGTATGGAAAACTGTTCATCTTCCATCGAACATATACAGAAAATTATTGATATGCGCCGCTATAAAGTTTTAACGGAAGCGGATTTTGCTCCCGAACTGCAATTAACCTACCGCAACATGGAAAACAACTCCAATCCCTGGGGTATCGGCGCTCATATGCGTGCTGACTGGGCAAAAGAACTTGGTGTTAAAACTCTTGCTGAAGATCCCAATGTCGAATATTTGTTCTACGTAGGATGCTCCGGTTCTTTTGATGACCGTGGAAAAAAGATATCGGTCGCGTTTGCCAGGATTCTGCAGGCCGCCGGTGTCAGCTTCGGCATTTTAGGGACAGAGGAAAGCTGTTGCGGTGATTCAGCCATGCGCGGCGGTAACGATTATCTGTTCCAGACTCAGGCGCAGGCCAATATCGAACTTATGAACGGTTACGGCGTGAAGAAGATCATTGCCATTTGTCCGCACGGTTATAACTGCATTAAGAAGGATTACCCCAATTTCGGCGGCAACTATGAAGTTTATCACCATACAGAGATTATTGCCGATCTGATTGCGAAAGGTAAGATTAAATTTACGCAAAAATTGGAGGGAACCTACACGTATCATGATTCCTGCTTCCTCGGCCGTTACAATAAAGTTTACGATCAGCCGCGCAGCATTTTGAATGCCATTTCCGGCGTGAATGTTGTGGAAATGGAACGCAATCTTTCCAAGAGTTTCTGCTGCGGCGCTGGCGGCGCAAGAATGTGGATGGAAGAACACGGCGACAGAATCAACAATGCGCGTACCGATCAGGCAATCGCAGTAAACGCCGGTACGGTAGCCGTCGGGTGTCCTTTCTGTCTAACCATGATTTCGGATGGAATTAAAGACCGTCAGAAGACGGAAACCATGGTTGCGTTGGATATTGCTGAAATCGTTCTTAAGGCAATGGGGCTGGAAGAAACCAAAGCGCCCGTTGATGTTTGCGCAACTTAATTGATTTTTGAACATTTTACTTAAAAGCCCGGTCTGAAAACAGCCGGGCTTTTTTATTGAAAAAATATGTTTGAATTTAAATGTCGGCAGAGTATAATGCGCCAGACTAATTAATATTAAAGGGGGGCGGTAACATATGGCAGAAAATAATACTTATGAGAGTAAACCATGGCTAAAATCATATGAAAAGGATGTTCCGGCAAATATCAAGTATGAAGAACTGACGATGCCGGACTATCTTGAACAATCGGCAAAAGATTTTCCTGATGATACAGCAATGGTGTTTGTCGGTTATGAACTTACATACCGCCAGTTCAAAGATCAGGTAGATCGTTTTGCATCATGCCTGGCGGACTTTGGCGTCAAGAAGGGTGATGCTGTGGCTATTCTTTTGCCCAATAGCATCCCCTGTGTTGTTGGCTATTTCGCCATTTTAAAAATAGGCGCCATCGTCGTCATGAATAATCCAATGTACTCGGATCCTGAACTGGAGCATCAGTTTAACGATTCCGGTTCCAAAGTTCTAATTACACTGGATGCTCTGGGCAACCGCATGATTGATTTACGGCCAAAAACGAAAATTAAACAAATCGTTTACATGGGTATCGGCGATTATCTTAATCCGATTAAAAGATTCCTCGGAAAGAAGTTGAAGAAATTTCCCTTTGCCGATGTAAAATCCGCTGCGGATGTCTATCGCTGGATGGATTGCATTAAAAAATATCAGCCCAATCCGCCAAAAGTAAAACTCACATTTGATGATGTTGCAATGTACCAGTATACAGGCGGGACAACAGGCGTTTCCAAAGGCGTTATTCTCACTCATGGCAACTTGAGTAAACAGGTTCAGCAGATTCGCGCGTGGTTTCCATCATTCAAACGGGGAGGGAAGCAAACCATGCTGGGCGCTCTGCCTTATTTCCATGTATTCGGTCTTTCCTGCTCCATGAATAATGCCGTTCAGATGGGGTGGAATCAGATTTTAGTTCCCAGGCCGCAGCCCCAGCCTCTTCTGGAAGCTATACGGGAATACAAACCGACTTTTACACCGCTCGTCCCGACGATGTATATCGGCATGCTGAGTCATCCTGATTTGCAGAAGACGGATATGAGCTGCATTCAGGGAGCCTTTTCCGGTAGTGCGCCGCTGCCGGTTGAAGTCATTCATGAATTCCAGAAACTGACGGGAGCCTATATTTCCGAAGGTTTTGGCATGACTGAAACTTGCCCTGTTACTCACATGAATCCATTTAAAGGAAAGCAGAAGGTTGGCAGCGTCGGCCTTCCCTGTTCCGATACCTTGTGCCGGATAGTTGATCTCGATGACGGCGTGACGGATTTGCCCGTGGGCAAGCCTGGCGAAATGATTGTCAAGGGACCGCAGGTTATGCAGGGTTATAAAGGCATGCCTGAAGAAACAGCCACTGTATTGAAGGATGGCTGGATGTACACGGGAGACATCGCCACCATGGATGAAGAAGGATATTTTTATATCGTTGACCGCAAGAAGGATATGATTATCTCCGGAGGCTTTAATGTGTATCCCCGTGATATCGATGAGGTCTATTATGGCAATCCCAAAGTGGCGGAAGCCTGTTCCATCGGTATTCCGGATAAGAAGCGCGGTGAAAATGTGAAGCTCTTTATTGTTCTTAAGGAAGGTCAGACGGCAACAGCTGAGGAAATGATTGAGTACGGCAAGGCTCACCTCGCAACCTATAAATTGCCGACGGAAGTTGAATTCCGCAAGGAGCTTCCCAAGAGCACTGTAGGTAAAATTTTGCGCAAAGAATTGAGAGCGGAAGAATTAAAGAAAAGAAAGTAATAACATATAACTAATACTTAAGGCGCTCAATGGTTTAATTGAGCGCCTTAAATTTTGTTTTAAAGAAAGGAAGACTATGGCATACAAAAACATTCTTTTTACAGTTGAAGACGAAATCGCGACGATAACATTTAACAGACCCAAGGTTTTAAACGCCATGAATTTTGAAGTCATGACGGAAATTCTTGATGCGGCAACGTTCTGCGAAAAAGACGATAACGTGAAAGCGCTGATTTTAACCGGGGCGGGAGACAAGGCTTTTGTGGCAGGGGCTGACATTTCACAAATGCAGGATCACACAACACTGGAAATCCAGAAAATGATGGACTTGGGGCATCGTACCTTAAGGCTCATCGAGACCATGCCCAAACCATCCATTGCCGCCGTAAACGGTTTTGCTTTAGGCGGCGGTACGGAAATTGCGCTGGCCTGCGATATGAGATTCGCATCGGAAAAGGCTGTTTTCGGCCAGCCTGAAATTTTGATTGGCATTATACCGGGATGGGGGGGGACCCAGCGCCTGCCGCGTCTGGTCGGAATGGGCATTGCCAAGGAATTAATTTTAGGCGGCGGTCAAATCAACGCGCAGCGGGCTTATGAAATAGGACTGGTCAACAGGGTTATCCCGCCGAAAAATCTGATTGAAGAAACCCGGAAATTTGCCCTGAAACTGGCGAAACTTCCTCCTTTCGCGTTGAAGATGGCCAAGAATGCAATGAATTATGGATTTGATTTGCCTCTGGATAACGCCAATAAGCTGGAAGTAAGCTGCATCGCCCAATGTTTCAGCACACAGGATCAGAAAGAAGGCATGAAGGCGTTTCTGGAAAAGAGAAAACCGACATTTAAAGGAAAATAAACGTTCATCGTCATCAGCTCAATTTTAAGTGTTTGTCGAATTTTTCCGCGTAAGCAGAGTATAGCACCCGGCTTACGCGGAATATTTTTGGAATTTACGCCCGTGGAAATTTCAGGTGGACACTATTTCTATAAGTGATGGATCGTAGTTTTGCGGTTTCTCATACCCTAAAAGATTCAGAAGAGTCGCCGCAATGTTCGACAGGCCTTTTTCCTTGATATCGGCCATCCGATATTCTCCCTGATACAGGGGATCGTAAATGATAAAAGGGACGGGATTCAGGGAATGCGCAGTCTTAACCGATTTAGTTCCCTTTTTGTCTATTGTGAACATTTCATCCGCGTTGCCGTGGTCTGCGGTAATAACGGCTATGCCTCCAATCTCCTTAATGACGGCGAGCAATTCTCCAACGCACTTATCCACCGCTTCCACAGCGATAATGGCCGCGTCCATTGTACCTGTATGTCCAACCATGTCTCCATTCGGAAAGTTCGTCCGGCCGAATCTGTAATTGCCGCTTTTCAGCAGTTCGATAACTTTATCTTTTATTTCCTCGGCCTTCATTTTCGGGGCCTTGTCAAACTCAATTTTGTCGGAAGGTATCTCTACATACATCTCCAATGAGGCATCAATATAGCCGGAGCGGTTGCCGTTCCAAAAATAAGTAACATGGCCGAATTTCTGGGTTTCGGAGACGGCAAAGGATTTGATTTTTTCCGCGCAAAGAAATTCGCTAATAACGCGGTCGATAGCCGGTGGCTGCACAAGAAAATTGGGGGGTATATGGCCATCCCCGTCATATTCCATCATTCCAGCGTAGTAGATATCCGGCAGCTCTCCCCGGTCGAATTCGGAGAAATCCTTTTCAGTGAATGTTCTGGATATCTGAATGGCACGATCCCCCCGGAAATTGAAAAAGATTACGGCATCCCCGTCGCGAATGGGGCCGACAGGTTTTCCCGAACGGTCAGTGATGACAAAGACCGGCAGATACTGATCCGTTGCTTTCGGATCTTCCGCATAAAAAGATTTTACGGCTTCGGAAGCTGATGAAAACGTCCTGCCTATTCCCCGGACATGGGCATCCCATCCCCTCTTTACGATATTCCAGTCGGAATTATAACGATCCATGGTTACCTTCATGCGTCCGCCGCCGGAGGCTATGGCGTAATCAAGCCCTTTTTCTTCTGAAATCTTTTTCAGTTTTTCTTCTGTAGGAATAACGTATTCTAGCGCTGTCCTTTCTCCCACATCCCTGCCATCGAGCAGGGGATGGACTCTGACGCTTTTGAAGTTCAGCTCCGCGCATTTATCAATCATAATGAAAAAATGCTCGATATGCGAATGGACATTTCCATCTGAAAGTAATCCTATGAAATGGACAGTCCCTCCATTTCTGGATCGCTTGACAATATTTTCCCAGACGTCGGATTGAAAAATCCTTCCCGTTTTAAGCGCCGAATTGACAAGACGGGCTCCCTGATCAAAGATTCTGCCCGCTCCGATGGCATTGTGTCCTACCTCGCTGTTTCCCATATCATCATCCGATGGCAGTCCAACAGCCGTGCCGTGGGCTTTCAGTTGCGTGTATAAATCGGATTTCATTAATTGATCAAGATTGGGAGTGTCGGCGTTGTAAACGGCATTCCTTTCATCTTTCTTCCCTATGCCTACACCATCCATGATAATAAAAAGCAGGGGGCCTTTTCTGCCGTGAAAAGATTTTAATTTTTCGAGACTTAACGACATGGAAATGCTCCTTATGGGTGAATTCCAACTGGAATAGGCAAAAAAGGGTGGATCGAATCCACCCTTTTTTTGCGAGTCAAGATTATTTTAAGCGTTTTCCAGAATCATGGACATTCCCTGTCCGCCGCCGATACACAGAGAGGCGAGACCGCGCCTCAAATTCTTCTTTTTCATCTGCATGGCCAGTGTGTAAGTTATACGGGCGCCCGAGCAGCCGATGGGATGGCCAATGGAAACCGCACCGCCGTTGAGGTTGCATCTTTCTATATCTACTCCCAGCTCTTTCATGCAGGCCAGAGACTGGACTGAAAACGCTTCGTTGAGTTCAAAAAGATCAATATCTTTAATCGTTAAGTTCAGTTTTTTGAGAAGTTTTCGTGTTGCCGGAATGGGTCCCAGCCCCATATAAGCCGGATCAACACCGCCGCTGGCAAAACCGCTGATTTTAGCCAAGGGTTGCAATTTTAACTCCTTGGCTTTGTCGGCGCTCATGACCAGAACAGCTGCTGCGCCGTCATTAATGCCGGATGCGTTACCCGCTGTTACCGTGCCGTCCTTCTTGAACACGGTGGCCAGTTTACCCATTTTTTCCAATGAGGTATCCATGGGTCGTTCATCAACCTTAAATACTTTCGGATCGCCTTTTTTCTGTGGAATGACGACATCGACGATTTCATCCGCTACCGCGCCGGAAGCATTTGCCGCCCGTGCTCTCTGGTGGCTGCGGAAAGCGAATTCATCCTGTTCCTGGCGGGATATTTTATAAAGCGCCGCGATGTTTTCCGCGGTCATTCCCATGTGGTAGCCGTTGAAAATTTCATAAAGCCCGTCATATACCATCAGGTCGGTAATCTGGGAAAAGGGCATGCTCATGCGGTATCCCCATCGCGCCTGCGGAACGGCAAAGGGGGCATTACTCATGACTTCCATTCCACCTGCCACAATAATATCGGCATTACCGGACTGAATAGCCTGGGTGGCCAAAGCAATGGCTTTCATTCCCGAAGCGCAAACTTTGTTTACCGTATAGGCGTTGGTTTCCTCCGGCATTCCCGCGTAGATGCAGGCCTGTCTGGCTGAGTTCTGTCCCAGGCCACCCTGCAAAACATTGCCCATGATGACTTCATCCACATAAACAGGAGTGAGTGAATTATCAAAGGTGTAATACTTTTTATTGATTTCCGTCATTTCAAAACTGCCCAAAGCGTCGGCACGGCAGCTTCTGGAAAAATCATCAATTGACGGCCTGAGTCCCGCGCGTTTGAGAGCCTCCTTGATAACAAGCGCCCCGATATCAACTGTTTTTACGTCTTTTAGCGATCCGCCGAATTCACCTACTGCGGTTCTTGCTCCGCTTACAATGACTACATCTTTCATTTCTTAACTCCTTTCCAATATCAAAATGTTTTTAAACCGTATTTTATAATGGGTACGGGCATTTATTTTCAGAGTGTCAGATTATCCATAAATTAAATGTCGATTCTCAGATTAAAGAGCCGGTTTGAAGAAAGGCATTTTCTAAATGAGCTCAAATTTAATGGTTAAAAAGACCTCCACATCTTTGTATTTTCACCTATCATAATTTCCAATAAAATGCACCAATCAGGTTTGCGATGGATGGTCTATATTTTTCTATTTACATGTTAATATTAAAATAATATGATTATAAAAAATATAGAGAAAAGATAATCATTCAATTTTTGCTATAGTATAAGGAAAACTCTTTATATTGCCTTTTATTGAAGGCGTATCCCTGCCGGCAAATTTGTTTCCGGATTATCTTGCGGATAAATCTTTATATAGGAAAACGGAAAAATGGTACAAAACAGCGCAAGCAATACAGCTTTTGGAACACTGTATATGCGGGCAGTCCATCAGTTACTGGATGCCAGGCCATTAATTCTTGATGATGCTCCCGCGCTAAAATTGCTGGGAGAGGAATTAGCGCGAAAAATCCTCAGGACAAAAAGGCACCACAGGACGCTTGAAGCTCGGGCATTGCGCTCCCATGTTGTCCTGCGTTCACGTTTTGCCGAGGACAGGCTTGCCGCAGCGGTTGCCAGAGGTATCAGGCAATATATCATTCTTGGCGCGGGTTTTGATACATTTGCGTTCAGACAGCCCGAATGGGCTAAAGAAATGAAGATATTTGAGGTGGATAATCCCTCGACTCAAGAAAAGAAAAGTTCTATGCTGGCCGGAGCAGAGATGACACCTCCTTCGAATCTTTGTTTTGTCAGCATTGATTTTGAAAAGGAATCTTTGTATGAAGGCATAAAGCGAAGTGGAGTTTTATTTACCGAACCAGCTTTTTTTTCCTGGCTCGGCGTGACTATGTATCTTCGGGAAGAAGCGATTGATTCCGTATTGCGGACAATTGCGCAATTCCCGGCAGGAAGCGAAGTTGTTTTTACTTTTTCACAGCCACCCGATTTACTTGGTCGTAGAGAGAAAAATTATCATTCGTTGCTTGCCGGAATTGTCAGAAAAGCCGGAGAACCTTTTATAAGTTATTTTACGGCTGCCGCCATTCAGTCCAAACTTCATAGCGCGGGATTTAAAACCGTGTTTTTTCTTTCCGCCCGCGAATCCGAAGATCTATACTTCCGTAAGCGTCCACGGGACCTTTTTGTAACTCAGCGAGCGCTGATAGCGGATGCTATAGTATAAAAGTAGGCTGGAATGGCACTTTCTCTGGTGAACTTAAAAAAAACCGTATTAGAAAATCATTGAGTTTTCTCTTTTGTTACTTTATTCTTCGAATAAATAATAAGCATTGGATAGATCATTACTTAGCTTTAATATAAACATTCTGCATGTAAACCATGATAACAAAAGGGCACAATATTAATAATTTATTTCAAAACCGAAATTTAATAATCATTTCCTTATTCCTGCTGGCACTGATTTTTAAGTTTCTGACTTTTTTTCTGGTGACCGACCCCATCATATTTTACAAATATCCTTATTTCGCCCAAAGTATCATTCAGGGTAAGGATATCGGGGAGAGAATCCTTGATATCAGCCCCTTATATCTGTATGTAAACATCCTATCCTTCTATCTTTATGGAACAAACTGGGAGGCTCTGGTGATTGTCCAGGTTATCATTGGCGCTCTTAATAGTGTGCTCGTCTTTTTGATAGGAGAAAAATTTTTCGGAAGACTTGCGGGTATCATAGCAGCCCTGCTTTTGATTTTTTATGCCAATCTTACCATCATTGATTTGACGATTGAGCCGGAATCGCTCTTAATTTTTATTAATTCACTGACAATTTTCATGCTGATTAAAGCCAGGGAATCAAAACTGGATAAACATACATATTTATTATGGTTTGCTTCCGGTTGCCTTATCGGTGCCTCCGTTATCACCAAACCGAATTCCCTCGTGGTTCTGGCGGGAGTGTTGATTTGGATTTGGCTTACAGGTGAAAATTTCAGGCAAAAATGGCAATCGGCAATTTTGTTGCTCGTAGGCGTTACGATTTTGGTTGCTCCTGTCACGGTGCGAAATTATCTTAAATTCAATGATTTTATTCTGACAACGGCGGATGGAGGTAAGGTCTTTTATCACGGAAACGGTCCCGGAGCCAACGGCATGGGAAGATCTGATTTGCCGTTTCAGGGTTTTATTGAAGAAAAGAAAAATGATCCCGATGCCGCACATACCATGTTTCGGGAAACAGCTAGAGCAATCAGCGGTCAATTGTTGAAGCCTTCTCAATGTGCCGGTTTTTGGTTCAACCGGACTCTAGATTATATCAAATCAGATCCAGGCCAGTGGCTTTCTCTTGAGTTGAAAAAATTTTATCTTTTCTGGAATAAATACGAGGTACACGATATTGATTCCAATTATAAAAATTATATTACCTTAAGCGAAATGCCTTTGATTAATTTTGGAATGATTTCCGTTTTAGGAATTTTAGGAATGCTGCTTTCAGCGAAAAACTGGCGGGAAAATTTTCTTCTTTACTGGATGTTTTTCACATATTTGATGACAACGCTTGTTTTCTTTGCATCCAGCCGTTATAGGATTCCCGCAGCTCCCTTTCTTGCCATTTTTGCGGCTTATGCTCTTATGCACCTCTTTGATTTATTGAGAATAAAAAAAATTAGAGAAACAGGAATGCTGCTCTCCGTTCTTGTGGCTCTGGGATTGCTGACCAATATTCCCTACCGGGAAGAAATTGCACTTTACGATAGATGGCAAATGGCCACAAGGTTTCATTATACATTAGGAGCAAATATTTTATTTAAAAAAGGAATGTACGAAAAGGCGATAGAAGAACTGAAAACGACAATTGCCATGGAACCTGATTTTGTTCCGGCATATAATATGCTGGGAAAATCATATGCCATGTTAAACAACTTTGAACAGGCGGAAATCAATTTCCGCCATGTTATCAGGCTTGCCCCGGAGCTGGAAGAAGGATATCTGAATTTGGGACTATTGTACCGGATTAAGGGAGATAAACCTCAGGAAAAATATTACCTGACAAAAGCTTTATCAATTAATCCGGATAATGAAAAAATTAAAAAATACATTAATTATTAAGTTGTAATAGCTTGTAATAATGAAGTTTTTGCATCATGATGGATTATTTCTGACAAATAAGACGCTCTGTTTATCCAGATAACCTACCTTCCATGAAGGATTTTTAAGCAATAGGAAGTGAGGCTTTGTAAAAGATTTGATTAAAATAATGTCATGAGGGTATTTTTTCAGAAAACCGTCCCATCCGTCATGTCCTGCTGAAAAGTTAAAGTATTGCCTGATTAGATTTTCATCGTAAACGGTTTCGTATCTGCCGTCCATAGCGACTTTACAATGCGGATAACATGACCAGATAATGAATTCCCCCCAGTCAAAGTCGGGGAGTATGTTTCCGCGAAAATTATTTCTCTCCATCCATTTTAAGGCGCCTACAGGATAATGGGATTGAGGCGCTAAAATGGAAAATGATGGTTTTAAATGAAAATTCATTGATTGGTTGTTAAACAAGTAAACGGACAAGAAAATAATAGCTAAAATAAGCGGTGGAAGGAGGAATTCACGAATCCTAAGCACATTATTATTTTTAAGATATGATTCCCATAAATTATTCATAAAAGCAGGCATGAAAGATCCAAATATGATCCCGAAAAAGATTGAATGTCTTACATGTTTAACACCCAGATATAATGTTACTGTGATGACGATGATATCTGTTAAGGATCTTTTATTCAGTAAAAGGATAAGAATCAGGCAAATGGAAGCAAGAGACATGAATACAATGGAAGGAACTGTCTGATAATTTCTTTCTAAGGCAACAATGAGTGAAAACCATTCCCCTATTTCCTGGCGGGATATGAAAACGGAATCTATCATGAATCTCCAATATTCCGCTCCGTAAGGATTAATGATGGTTACTAGGCAGGCCGGAACCATTATGGCAATGAAAGGAAATGCTCTTTTCCCGGATAATCCATTGCCCAGAGCATAAAGAAAAATCATCCCAATGCCCGCAAGAAACCCACCATGAAGATTACACCATAAAATCTGAACAGGCAAAAGCCACAGAAGCATTTTCCAATTCTGACTTTTTGTAACCGTTTCCAGAATATAAATCGTTAAAATAAAAAAAAGATATGTAAATATCTGAGCTCTGACAGGCATGTAACCGAAGGAAATAAGAAGCATTGCGGGAACAAGAGCCGTTAGGGCGAACACCGGAGCAGCCCCTTTTTTGATTGCTGTCGCATAAACAAGACATAAGGTCACGATAATTGTTATGTATTGCATCAACTGCAGACCGGCCGGTCCAAGAAACTTAAAAATACTGTAAAAAATCACACCGGTAAGCCATTCGTGATAAACCCATAAATCCTTTGTTGGTGTATATGAAAATATATCATGAAAAGGGAAAAACCCTTCTTCCCAAAAGGTTCTGCCGAATGCCAGGTAACCCCAGAGATCATTATCGCCTATGTTTCGTGAAAATAATGAAATAAATAACAGGTAAATTCCGGCGCATAAAATAATTTTGCCGAAAATTGATAATATCTTACCTCTTGATTCCTGGATCATGATGATGCCCATAGATTTGCCAGCTTAAAGTATTTTCCGTTTTACGTGCTGATGTAACGTGGGGAATAATTATTCTGTAAGACTTTCTCATAACTTATGATTCGTTTCAACATTTTTTCTTGTTTTATGGTTGGAGCTTTTTATTGAACATATTTCTTTCTGTTAAAAAAATAATTCAAATGATAACAATGTTTTGTACAAATATTTCTTTTTGCTTGCCCGCGTTATTTTTTTACTCTATAATTCGTAAGGTTTAATAAAATCTCCATATCTTGTATTGATATTTATCATATTAAAACAAGGAGATAAATTTTTTAATGTTTAAAAGGAGGAAAAGATGAAAAAAATAATTTCCGTTGTATTTTTTGTTTTGTTATGTGGTGCTTTCGTATCTTACGCGGCTGAATTGAAAGTGGGGGACAAAGTAAGTGACTTTAAGCTGAAGTCTGCGCTGGGCGATAAGGAATATAGTCTCAATTCACCCGAATTTGCAGGCAAGGTTGTGTATATCGTATATGCCAGCTCAAGCTCCGCAGATGATAACGATCATGTGTCCAATGCACTGGATGCCAACAAGGATATCCAGCGCGTGAAAAATGAAAATAAATATACAGGATTGGGAATAGGAAATCAGAAGGATAGTCCGGTGCCCAATTTCATCATTAAGCAGATAGCCAAGCGCAAGCAGCAGAAGACCGGCGCTATTATTCTGCTCGATCCGGATTTTGCAATCGGCAACGGTTGGGGTGTGCCGCACAAAGTCGCCACTTCCATTCTCGTTGACAAGAACAGAATCGTTCGTTACATTTATTCAGGCAAAACACCTGCGGATAATATTCCGAAACTTATTGAATTAATCAAACAATATTCAGACGCTAAATAAATTGCCTATCGTTTAACAATATGCCCCCTCGATTTCCTGTGAAGGATTCGAGGGGGAATATTTTATTGTGATGATCCGATTCCTGAATAGAAACGATTAACTTTAGTTTAACTTAAACTATTAAGAACCTATTTGCTGAGGAATAGATTTCCTTGGATTTGATTCATGCAAATGATTTGAGGTGAATTAGTTCATGGTTAATGTAATTGACGGAAATAAAATAGCTCAGGATATTCGCAACGAAGTGCGCCAGAGAACGCTGGAACTGAAAGAGCAAACGGATATTATTCCCGGACTGGCTGTTGTGCTGGTGGGCGAAGATCCGGCGTCGCAGGTGTACGTAGGAAGAAAGGCCAAGGCGTGTGCGGAAGTCGGTTTTATGTCCCGCGAGTTTAAACTTCCTGCTGCAACGGACGAGAGAAAATTGTTAAAAATCATAAATAAACTTAATAAAGATAAGGATATTCACGGCATTTTAGTACAGCTTCCTCTTCCTAAACACATCTCTACCGAAAAAATAATCGCTGCTATAGATCCAAATAAGGACGTTGACGGTTTTCATCCATTCAACGTTGGCGGTCTTCTAACCGGAACGCCATTATTTGTTCCCTGCACCCCCCGCGGCATTATGGAATTACTTGCCCGCACCGGAATTGATTTCACCGGAAAAGAAGCCGTTGTTGTCGGACGCAGCAATATTGTCGGAAAACCCATGGCGCTTCTGCTTCTGGCGCAAAATGCGACGGTCACCATGTGCCATTCTAGAACAAGAGATCTGCCCGCGGTTACCGGACGCGCGGACGTACTGATTGCCGCGATAGGCAAGCCTCAAATGATAAGAGCGAATATGGTGAAAGAGGGCGCCGTCGTGATTGATGTCGGAGTGAATCGTCTGGAAAACGGCAAGCTGGTTGGCGATGTCGCGTTTGATGAGGTTGCATCCAAAGCATCTTTCATCACTCCTGTACCTGGTGGTGTTGGTCCCATGACCATCGCGATGCTGATGAAAAACACACTTGATGCAGCTATGGCCAGCAGATAAGTTCTATTTAATAAAAAAAGGGGGAGAAAATAATATATACTTTCTAATGTCTATGGCCTCGCGGTATTAACGCATCTGCCCTATTCTAAACAATAGGTTATTAACGATTTATTTCCATTGATAGAAATCCATTATGTCGTAAAGGGTAACCCGGCAAGGGTTTTTTGCCTTTTTCTTTTCATTACGCCAACGATGCAGTTTCTGAAAAAGTCGTTTGTAAACGCTTTTATCCAGAAAGTCGAGTACCTCATGATTGCCGTAACACTTTTTAAAAAAGGCATAGGCAGGATTTCTTTCTTCAGGTTTCAGGTCTTCCCCCATGGAAACGAGAAATTTTGATATTTCACGGCTGGCGCATTCCATCGGCGTTTCCCATGGCCGGCCCATTTCAAAATCCACATGATAAAATTGATTTTTTGCCAGAAGAATATTCTGGGTATTGGCATCGATGTGAAAAAGAGAATTGTCCTTGGCTCGCAAAGCGAATTTATGACGTTTTGAAATATCTTTAAATAAATTCCCAAGGATATCCTGCGACCAAGTAAATCCTTCGCTAAGAATCGTTTTCAGCGTTTTCCCTTCCACATACGTTGTGACGAGATGCGGAATATCTTCATATTCGGGAAAGGGGGAGATGAGAATATCCGGTACACAAAAACCATATTCACGCCAGTGCCTCAAATAACTTTCTTCGCACCTTTTCCGTTTTCGCGGGGAGAGATATTCGATAGGTTGACGAATACCCATCCGATTCGATATAGACCGGATTTCATAAAGGATACGGGGGTTCTTTGGACCATAAACCTTCACAAAACCGAATCCGTCATTAAAAGGAATTCGATAAGCTTTATTACTGTGTACGGATTTCAAGGCATATGGCGCCAGCAGGTTCAGAAAATCATTTTCCCGATTTCTGGAATACATAAATAAGGTCCTGACTGAATACGGTGGGCCAAAATTTGGCCCGGATGGTTTTTTTTGGTGTTGTCAATTGCCTGAACGTAAAGCCCTGCTCCGCAACCATTTTTTCAAACGTCGGTCCGGTCTGAAAGTTAACATGCGCTCCGGAGATTGGTGGAAATTGTCCGAAAAGAAATTTAAGCCGGTGATGGTAATAGCAGATATTCGGAATAACGCCGATAAACCACCCGTTTTCCCTTAAATTTTTTCGTACATGTCCCAGAAAACCGATAGGGTCTTCCAGATGATGGATGATTCTGCTGGCGATAATCAGATCCAGAGGAGGCTCAACGGCGGGCAGGCCGTCATTCAGGTTCCAGATCTGTATGCGGGATGTGTCAAAAGAATAGAGACTAAAAACCTTTTGCGATATTTCTAGTCCGAATGTTTCATAAAGTTCTGCCAGCTCCCTATAAACATGACCGGGGCCGACACCACAATCCAAAACACGCGCCCCGCTATTGCCGAGAATGCCTTTGACAACTTCGATAATTTTACGGTGAACATCCGTAAATTGATAATGCTGCTTTGCGATACGATCGTCCCAATATTCATTATAATCGGAAATGCCCGGTTTCCCCATCGTTACTCCTTTTAATTTTCTGCGATCCAGTCAAATATTTTTTTCATTTGATGCTTATAAGTATAGTGCGATAAAACTTTTTTCTGCCCTGCCAGAGCTATTTGTTCTCTTTTGTTGATATTTTGAAGATAAAATTTTACTTTTTCAAGTAATTCTTCATCCGACTCAAAAACATCGACTTCTTTCCCGATTTCGAATATAGCACAGATTCCAGGAGTTTTCTTTGCCAGATAGAATCCGCCGCAACCGGTAACGGCAAAGACACGGTTGCTAATAGAAATGCCTGATAAGGGGATGTCCGCATCCTGCCCGACAAATATTTTAACATTTCTGATTACATCGGCAAACTCTTTCATATAGACTTCCTTCCCGGCCCATGCGCGGTGCACACCGCCCAGAAAGAAAGGAATGTTTTTGAATTGTCTTGAAAGACGAGGGCCCCACCATTTGATGTCCACGGCATTTCTCCGCAAAAGAGTTACCAGTTCACAGCGTTTTTTATAAAAAGGATAACCCATGGAGCCGATCATGGCGGTGTCCGCACAATGTGAATCTTTTTTGCCCGGTTCTTGATTGGCGATTCCGAAAAAATCAGGAGCAAATCCCTGTGTGACCAGTTTGATTTTTTTTACGCCATGTTGGGTGAACAACATCTGCATGTAATCGGTATTGGTAACAACGTAATCATTGGCCTTGGCAAAGGAAGGCATCCAGTCTTCAAAAATACTTGTCGTTATCCAGAGGATGGTTATGCATCCTTTTTGCTTGAAATTCTCAATGAGCCGGGGAGAAAGTTTCTCCCCTTTTAATATAAAGACATAATCAGGTTTTCTGTTCCTGACAATATCCATCAGATCTTTTTCAAAATTGTCATGAGTCCTGTAATCATAACCGATGACATCAAATCCGAGTTGTTGCATTCCTGAGATCATATAACGGCCCGAATTGAGCGGCTGATCGATAGGACCACAGAAAAGGATTGTTTTACGATCCGATGTATTTTCGGTCATTATCTAATACCTTTCAGTTTCCATAAAAACGTAAAATCAATCATACTGTCATCGCAAATCGCAATCGAATTTGACCGAAATTTAAATGGACAAAACCTTTCGCAACAATGGTTCGCTTCAGAAGCGGGCTGGCTCATTGTTGGCGGGACTATAGAAATTTCCATCGGGTATGTCAAATAAAAAAACCTTGGCTTTATGAAAACAAATCGTTAGAAATATTCAATTTTCTTATGGTTGTTAAAGAAGTCAGCCGAAATTTTTATACTGTTGCGAAACGGTCAATAATCCTTTTTTTCTAAAATAAAAAAACGGTGGTAATTGTTTTCGGGAAAGGATTTGTTTATTAAAATTTTAAATCCCGATTTTTCAATATCTCTGATAATTTTATGCAGAGGAAATCCGTGCATTCCAATTTCCCATAAATGTCCGCGACTTGAAGGTTTCGAAGGATAAGGATAACGGGGGAAATCCTTAAATATCATTAAATTCTTATTTGTCCGCATCCAGGGTATGTGACTTTTTAAAGAAAAAAACTTTCTTATTTGCGGCAGTGATAAAATGACATGTTTTTTTGTTATATGATGCAGTGACTTTAATATATCAACAAAATACTCATAATCGATATGTTCCAATATTTGAAAACAAACAACCATATCGAATGATTCTTTTTCAAAGGGTAAAAACCTGATATCGGCGATATAGTCCGGATTAACATTTGCGGAAATGTCACATGTTTTCACATCATATCCGATCTTCTTTATAATATCGGCAACAATTTTGTCACCGACACCTATTTCCAGTATACTTTCAGGACGGAAGTGTGCAATAAAAAATAGCTGCCAAAAATAACTATTCCAGCGCTGATAGGAAATTGTTTTGTAATAATTGTCTTTCCCCAGTGCGGTAACAATTTTGAGATTATCGGCATCATTTACATTAAATGTTTTATCCAGAAGGGTTTTTGACATTTGTTCCTTATCCTAATAAAATATAACTTTGCGCACTCAGTCGATGAATTGAATAGAACGGTCATTTTGCGAAAGGAGTATAAGAGACGTGGTCTTATGTGTCAAGGAAATCATGAAACAGGAAATTACAGAAGACTTGAAAACATTTGCATGATACAAAGTACGATTACCTTAATCATTTTGCGTAACTTTGTTATGCCAATATTTTCTTGACATGAAAGAGAGCGTTTCCTATACTCGCTTTCGCAGAAAAAGCGCTCTTATCAAGAGGTTGAACAGTTCCATAAACTTTTCGTAAAAATACGTTGGCAAAAACAAGTAATCATTTACCGGTATATTTCGTTATAAAAAATCTTAATTAAAATTAAGCGAATCATAAAAATATTAGAGAAAAGATACGGGAAATAAAATCATGGCTCATAAGAATTCTTCAAAGGGGTTGTCTGTAGTCATCATTACCCACAATGAAGAAGAGAATATTGGAGAATGTCTGGAAAGCGTCAAATGGGCCGGGGAGATAATTGTTGTCGATTCCGAAAGTTCTGACAAGACAGAGGAGATATGCAGGGCTTTCAAAGTAAATTTCGTTAAAGAACCATGGAAAGGATTTGCGCTACAGAAAAACAGCGCCATTGAGAAGGCCACGCGGGACTGGATATTAAGCCTGGATGCCGATGAAAGGGTTACGCCTGAATTAAAAAAAGAAATTATCACGGTCATGGAGAGCGTCAATCCAAAAGACGGTTATTTCATAGCCAGGAAAAATTTCTTCCTGGGACGATGGATCCGGCGCTGCGGATGGTATCCTGATTATAATTTACGTCTTTTCCAGAGAGGCAAAGGATTGTTTGGCATCAGAGAGGTACACGAGGCCCTTAAAATTAAAGGTGCTACCGGTCATCTTAAATATCCGATGGAGCATCATACGTATAAATCATTAGACGAGTTTATGTCGCGACTCGATCGTTATTCGACGCTTGCCGCTCAGGAACTGTTGAAGGAGAAGAAATCCTATGGAATTCTTCATATAGTGTTCCGCCCCTTCTATACATTTATCAGCATGTACCTGCTGCGGCTCGGTTTTCTTGAGGGATATTACGGGTTTGTATTATCCGTGCTCTATGCGTTCTATACCTTTCTAAAATATATCAAGCTCCGCGAGTTGCAGGGCTCTGAATTATGAAAATTGCACTCGTCAGACAAAAGTATACCGATTTTGGAGGCGCGGAGCGTTACACAGCGGCTATTGCGGAGCATTTGTTAAGATTGGGTCACGAAGTCCACGTCTTTGCCAATGAATGGAAGATGAAAAATGACGGGTCGAAGGATGGAAGAATCGTTTTCCATCACATACCTATCCTGAAGCTTCTTTCCGTTTTTCAAGTGATAACCTTTGCGGTTAATGTCCGTCGAATTCTGAAACGAGAGCAGTTTGACATCATCCACAGTTTTGAACGAACTTTATATCAGGATATTTATCGTGCCGGTGACGGCTGTCACAGGGAATGGCTTATCCAACGCCGTAAAATTGATTTGCCGGGCAAAAGCGTATTGCACCGAATCAACCCGTTGCACATTGCTCTCCTCTGGATAGAAAAGCAGATATTTAAAGAAGGCAACTATAAAGCGATTATAGCCAATTCCCGGAGGGGGAAAAAAGAAATTATGGATCTGTACGGTGTTCCGGAGAACAGGATTCATGTCATCTACACTGCAGTGGATTCGAAGCGTTTCGCCGGGGGGCAGGACCGGAAAATGAAAGAGAAGCAGTGCAGACAATTTGGCATAAATCCGAACAAACCCATTCTTCTTTTTGTCGGGTCCGGTTTTCAGCGCAAAGGACTGCCGTCGACCCTGAGATCTCTGGCTCTTTTACCCTTTCAGGTACATCTGATTGTGGTGGGAAAGGAACGATTGTCTCCGTATCAGCGTTTGGCAGGAAAACTGGGTGTCGATTCATATGTGACCTTTACAGGCCCGATTTCCGATGTGATTCCGTTCTATAAGACAGCAGACCTCTTTATCTTTCCGACGATTTATGAACCGTTTGGCAACGTATGCCTTGAAGCAATGGCGGCGGGTCTGCCGGTTGTTACCTCCCGGATCAACGGCGCTTCGGAAGTTATTGTTGAAGGTGAAAACGGCTGTGTCATCGAAAATCCGCTTAATCCAACGGAAATTGCGGCAAAGATTCAGCAGGGACTCAACATGTCCAGAATCCGGATCGCCGAAACCAACAGCCATATTCTGAATCAACTTACCTGGGACAACCATGTCAGGCAGATTATAGAGTTATATAATGCCGTCCAAAATATAAAGCAGGGAGACTATCCAAGATGACTGAAGGCTCACAGCGTATTCTCGTCATCAAGTTACGATACCTGGGAGATGTCCTGCTTACGACACCGTTATTCGATGCATTGAGATCTCGTTTTCCCGATGCCTTTATCGCGGCTGCCGTTAACAAGGGAACGGAAGATATGTTGACGGGCAATCCCGCCATCAACAGGATATTTACCGTGAAAAGAGACGCGAAATTCTTATTAGATTTGCTAAATCAGTTACGGCTGATCAGAGAAATCCGGAATCTTAAATTTGATGTTGTTCTGGAATTGACAAACAATGACCGGGCAGCGGTTCTTGCTTTTGGAAGCGGCGCAAAAAAAAGGTGGTGCTATAAAAAAAAGAAAGAGAATTTTATTCGTGAGTCACTTTTATTTACAGACGTGATTAAAAGCAGCGGAACCCCCCACATTCTTGAACAGCACATGGAAATGGCAAAGGCGCTGAAATGTACGGTTCCCGGTACAAAGCCTGTTCTCTACTGGAGCCCGCAGGATCAGGCATCCTGTGAACAAATATTGAATAGCAACGGGATATCCGATGATCTATCCTGTGTCGTTCTGCATCCGTCATCCAATGCGTTGCATAAAGTGTGGACAGTGGACGGTTACGCCGCTTTATGCGATTATCTGCAGGATAAGTGGATGATTCGGACCATTCTCATCTGCGGGAGAGATGAAGAAGAACTGCAGCAGAACCGGGACATCTGCGCTTTGGCTGAAAGCCATCCATTGAATCTAGGAGGTCAATTATCTTTGAAGCAAACAGCCGTTCTCCTTTCCAAGGCAGTATTATTTATCGGCATAGATTCCGGTCCCATGCATATGGCAACGGCTGTGAACACGCCGGTGGCAGCCGTTTTCGGTCCTTCGCGGGCATGGCGATGGGGGCCGTGGGGAGAAGGCCATCTCATCATCCAGAAAGACTGGCCCTGTGTGCCCTGCGGCAAAAAAGGCTGCGAGGGAAGTGGTGAAAGCAGGTGCCTGAAAGAACTATCCATTGATGAAGTGATAACTGTACTGGAACCGAAATTAAAATCCGTCCTGCGGAGAAGCAATTCAGGGGCAGGAGAAAAGGGTGTATGAAAGATGTCGGTATTTATGAGGGAAACGCAGGATTGGAACGGTTGCTACAGGAAATAAACGAGATCCTTTTTCATAACGAGAGAGCCGTTATTGCCATAGCCGGTCTTCCCGGATCGGGAAAAACCTATCTGGTCAAAAGTTTTGCAAGACTGGGTTTCGGCAGTTTCAGCCGGAAAGATTTACTGGTGATTGATGATAACATCATTTATTCAACAGGATTCTGGAGACTCAAATGGGAAAAGATAAAAATTGAAAAAAAATCAGCAGAAAGCTTTCTTGATTCTTCAAGAGCAAAAGTTATCTTTTTTTCGAACTGGATACCGAGTCGCTTTCTGGCTTCGGCAGACCTGTATGTTATCATGCAGATAAGCGAACGTGAACGCCTGAAAAGATTGAAAAAAAGAGAAAGAAGGGCACCGGAAAAATTTCAGATTCAGAAGAACAAAGATATCATCCCAATGGAAGAACCATTTGTGTGTAAAAACATAATGACGATTGTAAATCATTCCGGGGAAATGTATCAATGGCATATTAAGTGGTTAATCAGAAGAATGTTTTCGCGTTGGAAGGAAACTCAGAGACTGTGAGTTATCATGCTGTCAGCTTTCTGTTAATTTATCCGCTCTTTATGCAATTGTAAATTATTGAATCATTCGCATTATTTTTTGTTGTAGTAATCCCTGTACCATGCGACAAATTTCTTTAATCCCACTTCCAGCGGTATCGACGGTTTAAAACCCACGTCTTTCGTCAAATCATCAACATCGGCGTAAGTAATCGGAACATCGCCCGGTTGCATGGGCAGCATATTTTTCTGCGCCTTCTTTCCAATATTGTTTTCCAAAATATCGATAAATTTTATCAACTCTACGGGATTATTGTTTCCTATGTTGTAGAGTTTATAGGGGGCGTAACTGGAACCGGGATCGGGGTTTGTTCCGTCCCATTTTGGATTGGACACGGGGATTCTATCCATAATCCGTACCAAGCCTTCGATAATATCATCTATATAGGTGAAGTCACGTTTCATCCTTCCGAAATTATATACATCAATAGGTTTGTTTTCCATAATGGCTTTGGTGAAAGAGAAATATGCCATGTCCGGTCGTCCCCATGGGCCATATACCGTAAAAAATCTCAGGCCGGTACAGGGTAAATCGTAGAGATGCGCGTAAGTATGTGCCATAAGTTCATTTGCTTTTTTAGAAGCGGCATACAGAGAAACAGGATGGTCAACATTGTCGCTTACAGAAAACGGAATCTTTTCATTCATTCCGTAAATCGAACTGGATGAAGCGAAAACAAGGTGTTTGACCTTGCTATGCCGGCAGCATTCCAGAATGTTTGTGAATCCGACTATATTGCTTTTGACGTAGGAATGCGGATTTTTCAGTGAATAGCGGACACCGGCCTGCGCTGCCAGATTTATGACGGCATCGAAGGGGGGGGCGCCAGTTTCGGTAAATATTTGCTCGACCGCCTGTAGATCGGATATATCTTTTTTGTAAAAATTGAAATTGCTGTTTTTTTGAAGAATGGCAAGGCGATCCAGTTTTAAATTCACATCATAATAATCATTCATGTTATCGACGCCGATGATATTATGGCCATCCTCAAGAAGGCGACTGCAAAGAAAAAAACCAATGAAACCGGCAGCACCCGTAACGAATATATTTTTGTTTTTTAAATTCATTTTGTCTATTTTTAGCTATGGCGACGATTTTTTAATTTGACTCTACCTCTTGGCATAGTGAATATCAAGTGTATATTACCCGAAAGGTGATGCCTTGAGGCCGGTATGTTTTATTTTGTTGAAACAAAAGGAGTCAGTTTAAATGCCAAAACCTCTGCCATTCTCTGATGTCCCAGCGGATAAAGATGACTGCCGTCGGAAAAAAATATTTTCAAATCGGAATCATGAGAAAATACGTCCTTCATGGAAAGCGTGTTCATGCACTCCTTTGACAATAAAGTTTGAAGCGAGTCCATTCCGTCATCACTCAGGGAATAATTCCCCTTTGCTGTTTTATGAACTTTGGCCTGTATAATAAACAGTCCTGGCACACCGGCACCTTTTAAAATGCGAGCATCTTCAATGGATTTTTCAACAACAAATCTTCGCCACTCCCCGCGTTTTTCATCGTTTTGAGACGCTGCAATTTCTGCATCGGTATCATTGATTCCTCTTTGCATCCGGATTTCCGGCGGAAGAAGTTTCCAGAAAAGATTTTCGGTCTGAGATTCATTGAGTCTCGCCAAAAGCATACTTTTCATGAGCCAGTTTTTCGGCTGCCACGATTTAAATGCCTGTGCGCGCCGGTATTCCCGCTCGTCTTCATATTCATTTGTCCAATTGACATGCCTGATGATTAAATCGGGCTGATATTTGATCACCTGTTTTAGTACGATTTGACTCCTTCTTGCTCCATATCCCGGAACGCCGAGATTGAACACTTCAGCCTTTATCTCCTTTGCTTTTAAAATTTTTTCCAACTGATAGGCATAGGCTTTTTTTAGGCTGGGGCCACGGGGAACGGAATCACCAATGACGAATACGCGGAAAACTCCGGCCGGTTTGGGCGTATCGAAAGATTGAGGATGAAAACGTCTGCCGCCTGCGCGCACCAGATTGACTACATTGTTTTCTTCCTCAAATCCCGCCGTCATATTATACCCGTACTCGAATCTTCCCGACATACTGCGTGACCAGAAAATTCTGACGGATGCTTCTCCAACGAGCAGCAATGAAACGACTAATAAAAAGGATTTCGTAAATAGTTTCATCAAAATTGAAAATAAATAAATTCCTGATCCTGAACCGAAGTTGAGACAATCAAGAGAAAGATGAGAAGGTAAATCAATCCTCTTACCGGCCATGCCAGATGCAAGAACTCACTTTCATCCTCTTTTTTACGCGTTAAAAATTGCAGCAGCCAAAGCGGTACTACATGAATGGCCAGCCATATTGCCGGACCTTCCCATGGAAGCGAAGGAGATGTTTTTGAAAATCCCACAGCCCATTGGAGGAGATCGTGTCCATCGGAAGATCTGAAAATGACCCATCCGAACATAGTTAAAATAAAAGTCACAAAAATTGCAATGCCGCCTTTATCTTTTAAATTACCGAGAAACGGAATCGCGCGGTACAAAATAAGCAAAATCCCATAGTAAGCACCCCATACAATAAACATATTGCCTGCTCCGTGCCAGAGACCGGCGAGCAGCATCGTAATCATTAAATTAATATAGATTCTCGTTTCCGAACGGCGGTTGCCGCCGAGAGGAATGTATACGTAATCGCGAAACCAGCTTGAAAGCGAAATATGCCAGCGCCGCCAGAATTCTCCCGGTGATTTTGCCAGATAGGGGAACCGGAAATTCATCATCAAATCGATTCCAAATAATTTTGCCGAGCCTCGCGCCATATCCGTATAACCGGAAAAATCGCCGTAGATTTGAAATGTAAAAGCGATTGCTCCCAGAATCGACCACGCTGCACCCATGGGTTCCCGGGTATCAAAACACGCATTGGCCAGAAGCGCGCAGCTGTCCGCCACAAAAATTTTCTTAAAAAGGCCGATGAGAAAAAGTCTTGCTCCATCATGAAGATAAACCGGTGAAAAAGATTTTCTTTCCTGCCACTGCGGTATCAGTTGCGGTGCCCTTCCAATGGGCCCTGCAAGAATCTGGGGGAAAAAAGAAAGATAAATCGCGTAAGTAGGAAAATCTTCGCAGACGGACTGCTGTTTTCGATAAACATCAACGACATAAGCCAACGTCTGGAAAGTGAAGAAAGAGATCCCAACCGGCAGAATAATTTCAGGTAATACCCAACCTGCATGAATTCCCAAATTTTCCAGTAAACGCGCGGCTGAATCTGCGAAAAAATTGAAATATTTGAAAAATCCGAGAATGGTCAAATTGGTCATAACGCTGAAAATAACGAAAGCTTTTCGTCTGGTCCCTTCTTGAAAAATCCAGAAGAATGAATGTGCGAGAATTAAAAGAATAATCAATCCTGATGCCGCTGTTAAAATAAGGGAGGAAATATGCACTTTGCCCGTCCAGGCACAGAGGAGGAGCCACACCAGAGGAATTGCCGATATCAAAACAATCTGCCATAGAGGTTTCTTTTCCCCTTCCATGGCCATAGCCCCCAAAAAATCAACTATTGTTGAAGTTATGAGCAATGCAAGAAATCGCACATCCCATGACGCATAGAAAAAATAGCTTGCGAGGATGAGAAGATAAACGCGTCCGCGCTGGGGCAGTAGCCAATAAGCTATCAGGACGGGCAATAAAAAAAACGAATACTGCCAGGATATAAAAGATATTGAATTGATAAGGAATCCTTTTTTTAGAAAAGAAATACAGGAAATATATTTTTGATGTCAAGCTCTAAATATAGAGCATCCTGAAAATGAATATACCCGTTGAAGAGGTGCCGTCCTTGCCTTTATGCAGGACTTGCTAGATTAATAATGCGTTGACACGATTATATGATTTTAGTAATAACCAGTGAATTCTTTGAGAGATTATATTTTTAGTGTTTTATTTAAGGAACAAAGCCATAATACACATTGAAAAGGAACAGAGAGGATGGCAAATCAATGAATGAAATCTGGACTGTTTTAAAAGCAATCTTGGACCCTTTGTTTATTGTCTTTGTTTTGCTCTTGATATCTCTTGTCGTTTTTTTATTCAACTGCAAGAAAAAAAGCGATCCCCTGATAATGGTTCTATGCGCTGTCCTTCTATATGGTACGAGTATAGCCCCCGTGTCCAATTATCTTTGCTTATATCTGGAAAAGGATTACATGAAAAACACGAGTTATGGTGTTAATAAAAATATTGATGCCATAGTTGTACTTGGTAACGGGACGAAGAAAATAAAATTATTAAAAGATACATTCAGCAGTGATCCAGGATACCTTAGAGTTTTTCATGCTGTTGAAGTATATAACAAAATCCACCCCGGGTATTTTATCTGTGCGGGCAAAGGGGAAGGTGATGTTTCCGAGGCGCAAACATTGGCAAAATTAGCGGAGGCCTTGGGTGTTCCCAAAGAAAAAATAAGGATGGAATCCAATTCAAGAAACACGGGAGAAAATGCCAGTGAAGTGAATAAAATCTTTCGCTCCGGAAAAGTTAACATAGGTCTCGTTACTTCCGCATTTCACATGAAAAGGAGCGAAAGTGAATTTAAAAAATATTTTGATAATGTGACGCCGTTGCCTGCCCACTATTTATATTCATCTCCTACAGGAAATATCGTTGTCCGGTACATGCCTCAATCCGGAGAGCTTTATAAAACCTCCATCGCTTTAAGAGAAATTATCGCTCAGTTATGGTACAGTATTAAGTAATAATGAAAACGACAGAAGGCATATCTTATTGAGGTCAACCCGATGGGTAAAGGCAAATTCAGAATGTTATCGATTGTTGTTCCGGTTTACAATGAAGACAGGTACCTTGAAGCTGTCATCCGCAAAGTCATTGACCAGCCTCTGCCCGACTCTCTGGAAAAAGAATTGATAATCGTCAATGACGGCTCACAGGATGCCACCTGGGATGTCATGCAGTCACTTCCGGCCAAATTTCCGCAAATTAAATTTCAGCTGATGAATAAAACGAAAAATGAAGGCAAGGGTGCGGCTCTGCGTGACGGCTTTGCCAGGGTGAGCGGTGAAATCGCTTTGGTTCAGGATGCCGATTTTGAGTACGACCCGGCTGATTACCCGAAGTTATTGCAGCCTATTCTGGATGATAAAGCCGATGTGGTATACGGCAGTCGCTTTATCGGCGAGCCGCATCGCGTGATGTATTTCTGGCATCAGGTGGCCAACAATATTTTAACAACTATTTCCAATATGCTCACCAATCTTAATCTGACGGATATGGAAGTGTGTTACAAAGTTTTTACGCGTGATGTTGTAGATCGCTTAAAAATAAAGAGCCCGCGTTTCGGCGTTGAGCCGGAGATTACAGCAAAGATTGCCCGGATGCGATTAAACGGCAAGCGTCTGCGTGTATATGAGACAGGCATTTCCTATGCTGGCAGAACCTATGAAGAGGGTAAAAAAATAAACTGGAAAGATGCCGTATCTGCGATCATACAGATTATCCGTTTTCGTTTTATGGATTAACCAGCGGACCAATTTCGGTTTGGTATTGCCTGCAAAAAGCCAAGGATTTATTGATTGCTTAAAAAACTTTTAGTAAGGACAACCTGAACAACTTATTGAAATTCTTTTGTAAATAATTATTCACGTTTTCCCCTATCTGAAATTTGAAGAAATAATGTAAAAATTTTATATCCATACAGCCGCATTTCATATGCTGGGAAAGAATTGTATAATATTGAAATAATTAATCATTTATAAGACGTTGTCTTTGCTAAAATCTATGCAATTTTATCTTGACAATGTACATAATCTTATGCCGATATAGCAGTGCTAAAAAATTTAATAGATTAACCAAGGAGGTTGAGAATAAAAGTCATGGCTAAATATGTATACTCTTTCTCGGAAGGATATGGAAAAAGTAAGAATCTTTTGGGAGGCAAAGGCGTTGGTCTTGCCGAAATGGCACATCTCAAAATTCCCATTCCGCCGGGTTTTACAATTACGACAGAAGTTTGCACGGCATTCTATGAAAATAAAGGCCGCTATCCTCAGGGATTAAAAGAACAGGTTCAAAAAGCACTGCAGAAGATGGAGAAGGAAACCGGAATGAAATTCGGCGATCGGAAAAATCCTCTTTTATGTTCAGCACGTTCGGGCGCTCGTTCCAGTATGCCGGGCATGATGGAAACGGTTCTGAACATTGGCCTTACTTCGAAGACCATTGCCGGCATGATTGAAAAAACAAATAATCCCCGTTTCGTTTTGGATTCCTATCGCCGGTTAATTCAGATGTATTCGGATGTCGTGATGGAAAAGGCCGAAGGCGTTGAACCGGAAGAAGGCATGGGTGTTCGCCAGCAACTGGAGAGAGAGCTGGCTGCCATGAAAAAAAGCCGCAATGCCAAGTCAGATGTTGATCTTACAGACAAGGACCTTACCGAACTGGCTGAAATCTACAAAGCCAAGGTACAGGAAGTTCTCGGTAAACCCTTTCCGGATGACGCCATGGAACAGTTATGGGGAGCCATTGGCGCGGTCTTCAAGAGTTGGAATGGAAAACGGGCTGTTTCTTACCGCAGAATAGAAGGCATTCCTGATGAATGGGGCACAGCAGTCAATGTTCAGGCGATGGTTTTCGGTAACATGGGTGATAATTCCGCCACTGGTGTGGCCTTTACCCGTAATCCAGCCACCGGCGAGAATAAGTTCTATGGTGAATGGCTGCCTAACGCGCAGGGTGAAGATGTTGTCGCGGGAATCCGCACGCCCAATCCGATAAACGAAGAAACGCGTCAATCGGATGATGTTGAAGGACATCCTTCGCTGGAAAAGGCTATGCCTAAAGCCTACGCTCAGATCAAGGGCATTCGCAATCGGCTGGAAGCTCACTTCCGGGATATGCAGGATCTGGAATTCACCATTCAGGATGGCCGTGTCTGGATGCTTCAGACGCGCACCGGCAAACGCAATGGTCCTGCCGCGGTGCGCATGGCTGTGGAAATGTACAAAAAGAAGATGATCAGCGCTGCTGAAGCGGTTTCCCGCGTGACCCCTTCACAGCTTGATGAAATGCTTCACCCGATGGTTGATCCGAAAGCCGAAGCCTCTGCCGCATTTCTGGTCAAGGGTTTACCGGCGGGTCCCGGAGGAGCTGTGGGTCAGGTTGCCTTTACGTCGGATGTTGCGATGGAATGGAAGAAAGAAGGCAAAAAAGTCATCCTCGTGCGTGAGGAAACCAATCCTGAAGATGTGGAAGGCATGCGCGCGGCTGAAGGAATTCTGACGGCACGCGGCGGTATGACTTCGCACGCCGCACTGGTTGCCCGCGGATGGGGCAAATGCTGTATTGTAGGCGCGGGAACGCTGCATGTTGATATTGCTCAAAAGATTATGATGGCTGACGGCAAGACGGTACGCGAAGGTGATTTTATAACACTCAATGGAACCAAGGGACGCGCATACATCGGAGGTTTAGCGATGATAAGCGGTGCTGAGAATGATGTAAATTTTACAGCGTTCATGAAAATCTGCGATTCTCTGCGACGTCTGAAAATCCGCACCAATGCCGAGACGCCGAAAGACGCCGCCAAGGCTGTGCAGTTCGGCGCTGAAGGTATTGGACTGTTCCGTACCGAGCACATGTTCTACGGTGAAAACAGCGAACAGCCGCTGTTTTATCTGCGCAAGATGATTATTTCGGACAATGAGGAACAGCGCCGTGCGGCACTGGGTGAGTTATTCCCGTTTGTTAAAGAATTTATTAAAAAGACCATTGAAGCCATGGGCGGAAGACCGGTCACCATCCGT
>CAYMWM010000038.1:0-30256 GCA_964394185.1 uncultured Smithella sp. | reverse complement strand
CACACCGGACATATGTTCGACCCCGCCGGCCAGAATAATATCGGCCATGCCGGCTTTGATCATGGCTGCGCCGCTGAGGACGGCTTCCATACCGGAAATACATACTCTGTTCAATGTGACCGCAGTAACAGTTTCTGGAATACCGGCTAAAAGAGCCGCCACGCGGGTCGTGTTAAGTGTATTACAGTTTTCAACGCAACAGCCGAAACGAACATCATCAATTATGGCCGGGTCTATTCCGGCGCGCTTAATGGTGTCTTTCATGACGACAGCCGCAATTCGAGCCGCGATCATATCTTTTAATGTACCTCCGAATGTCCCTATAGCCGTCCTACATGCTGAAACAATGACTACATCCTTCATTTTACAAGCTCCTTATTTTTGTATTATTTTCTTCTTTTAAATCTGGATTGTTCAGACAGACTTTGCAGAAGTATTTTTTATATGATTTTAAAAATCCGTCAAGGTGAATTGACGTGGATAAGTTGTTAAACAATTACGAAAAATATGTCAAACAATAAAATTGTCTGGATTTAATTATTTGCCGTGAAGATATTTGAGAAGAAGAGTTTAGGGAATGGTATTGATATTTATTCTTTCCACTTATATGCCGTCAGGTTGTGAAGTTGAAGCTTTTGAGCCATATACATTATATCTGTGGGGGAAAGAATGCCGCTTTTTATAAAATATTCGCCAAAAGGACGCTGAAGTTTTTTTTGTTTTCCAATAAGGGCAAACAACTCAAAACTTGAAATATATCCGGTACGATGCGCGCATTCGCCGAATTTTTCATCAAAAGATCTGACTTTTAAAATACTTAAAACATCGTGGTAGGAAATGAGTCCCCAATTTACAGCGATCTGCCCGATCAGGGGCCGCTGGTTTCTTTGCCAGCAAATCGCATCAATGAGCGTTTGCCATGAAATAAGGCCGGAGTAGTATAAAAACTGGCCCAGTAAAAGGTTTCCCTTTGGGAAGGTGCCGGTGTAGAAATGGTCGGGATAGCTTTTACGTCTCTGGTTGTGATGGGTTTTCTTTTGTCCGTCTTTGTGTTGCGTATTATGGAATGAATAATGATTTGAAGACTGGTATGAATAATCCTGCCGGGCTCTTAAATCATTGTAGAGAGATGAGTATGCAGTGCCCTCGTTTTTCGTTTCGATAAATGAAAGAAGTCTTTCATAGGCTTTTCGGACATTGATGAATTGCTCAGTTAAATCTAAAGCAAAAGAACCGAGCGCTTTTGCCCGGTCAGGGTGCGTCTCGAAAGCTCTTTTCCTAAAAGCCGTTTTTATGCCGGTGGGCTGAAGATATTCGAGAAAGTCGATAGATACTTTTACCTCAGGACCGAAAATTGTTTCGCATGCCTGAAAAAGTTCCGCTGATGTGATTTGAAGAGTCGGCATAAACGTAATCCTTTTTTTTTCAAAACGAGCTGGATAAAAATAGCAATATACCCAAGATTTATCAAGGAGAAAAACCAGGTAAATAATACTTGTTCCTGTTGATCGTTCGATACAAAAATTTTTATTTTTCCGCTATTTTATGATGGCATTTGAGTCAATAATTAGATATATATCCTGACATTAACAAATACGTATATCCGTTTATCTTGCTTATGATGATCGTCATAAACAGAAAGTCATGTTATTAAATATCACGGAGGAGTCCCAATGGGAGAATTTGATGCGGAAAAAAAACTTATTGTTGATACGGCGATGGAACTGGTTGAAAAAGGATATCTGATGGCAACTGGCGGTAACCTTTCCTTAAGGATTAAGGGACAAAATAAATTTGCCGTTACCCCCTCAAATTACGATTACATGAAAATGACTTCGAGTGATGTATGTGTCCTCGATTTTGATTTAAAAGAGATTGAGGGGCGTTTGAAACCGTCTGTGGAGTCGAGTCTTCATGCCGCCGTTTATCAACTGCGCGGCGATGTCAACGCGATTATTCATACCCATCAGGTCTATGCCAGTACCCTGACGCTTATCAATGCGCCGATTCCGGCTCTTTTTGATGAACAGGCCCGGTTCCTGGGACGATCCGTGGAAATTATTCCTTATGGCCCTTCAGGAACAGGATTCCTGAAAAACAAGGTGGCCAAGCATATCAAAAACAAAAACAACGCGTTTATGATGCGCAATCACGGGGCGCTTGTCTTCGGCCACGATATGGAAAGAGTTATTAATAATGTCGAAATTCTGGAAAAATGTTCACTGGCCTATCTTTTAGCGCTTTGCACGGAGCGCGAAATAAGCAAAATTCCGCTGGTCATTCGCGAAATAGCTTTTGCCAAATTGCGTCAGGATCAAAGAAAAATTGAAAAAGGAAAGACCGATTTAGGTGGAGAATAGAATACTCATTATCTGTCAGACGGGGATTGTTTATTTCTTTGGATGAAATTGGGCTATCAGTGAGCCAAGCATTTTGCCGACATTAAAAAGAATATCAACGGTGATCCGGTCAAGGAAATTCAATGATGGTATGTGAGAATCCTGAAAAATAACCGCTGCCGCGTCTTTTGAACACATATTGGTCTGAGCTGCGGCATCCAGGTGGCTGTTGTGATCTATTTTCCGGAAGACATCAGTCAGTTCCTGACCGAATACGTCGAGAAAAAAATAGAAAATGGATTCCATCTGTTTTTCCGCCTGATTCATATAGGAATTCATTCCTTCATTAACATCACGGCGAATAGTTTGTCCTTCGCGCGCTCCCTCGCGCGCTCCCTTTAAGAGGGCTTCTTTGAAAGCGGGAATCCCCTCCCGAAACCGGTGCTGCGCGTATATTTCATAACCCTGATGTGCCGCAGAGACAATCCGAAAGAGTTTTGATGATGAGAATATATTCTTGATCAAAAACCATGTAGGTACGGCATAAACATGAAAGGGATTGCCCAGGTCGGCAAGGTAATGGGTACAGCGTGACAAATAACGCCAGCCCCAGTAATCGTTACCTCTTTCAAAAGCCATTTTGGCCAGATCCATGTGCAGACGGACGGACTGGGTTGCTATGCCGAACTTCCTGCCCAGCGCACGGAATTGCATATGACGCCAGCCGTGTGACCCGCCGGTGAATTTCTGATTTTGGTGCAGATCAAGGTCACAATCCGGGTTGAGATCCGGTTCTGTGCTGTAGATGACCAGGATCTTCCATGGTTCAATCGTTACATTTTCGGGAGAGTCAATACTGTATTCACCGTTTCTTTCTGAATAGGAATAGGATTTAAGAAGGGGTAGTTGACGATATTCCCTGTAACTTTCCTTATATAAATCGATATGCTTCGGACCCATCGGCCATTGTTTTTTGTTGAAATCTGGCTGATGTTGTACCTTAACCTGCGGCAATGCCATGATTTTATCCACGGCTTGCGCGGAAAAATAAGTAATGTATTCGTGGGAAAACCAGGGCGCCCAAGCCAGGGGGAGGCGGGGATCATCATGCAGATAATAATCCAAAGTCATTAATCCTTCTGCTGAAATTGATATTCAACAGGTTATTAAAAAAGCCGGGCAGGCTTATGCACCCGCACCGGCCTTAAAACGTTAATGTGCTAAATTAGCACTTAAAATCGGTCTTTTTGCCCCATACGCCAAGAGCAACACCGAGTTCTTCGTGTTCTTTGGCATATACTTCTAGCTGGATGCCTTTGCATGCTGCGTCAATGGCCTGTCTTAATGCCCGGGCGCCGGCTTTCGGTCCCTGGGGATGAGCATGAATGCCTCCGCCGGAACCAATCATGATGTCGCGGCCTGCGGCGTTGACGATATCTGCAACGTTTGCCGGTGTAATACCGCCTGACGGCATGGGCATAGTGGCCTTCAGATGGCCCATGGGATAAGTCAGGTTGCGGGCAGTGGTCATGAAACGCTCATGCATATACATGGCCTTGCCGCCCATGGAGAAGGGCAGAACGATGGAATCCGCACCGCATAAACGGGGAATCTTGCCTAAAATGAGCGGTGAAGAAATACCCTGATGGGGTGACATGAAGTACGCTCCGGATACGTCCATATGGGCCAGTATCGGAACATTGATTGCAGGATCGTCAGCCAGTGCGCGCATGGCTTCCGGACCGACAGCCAGATAGTTGACCATCATGCCGTTTACACCCGCATCCACGCAGCGTTTTGCCAAATCGAACATCCGCGGCAGGCGGTCGGTGACATTGACGGTGTAAATGGTATGTTCTCCGGTTTCTTCATATACTTCTTTTTCTATCTTCATGTAGGCTTTTACTCTTTTCACTGCATCGTTATAACGCATGTTGGCAATCAATTCGTCATCCTTGATAACGTCGCAGCCGCCCAATGCCGCTTCCCTGAAGAGTTTGGCGCCGACTTCCAGCGGATAACCGCTGCAGGGCTTAATCATGTTGTTGAGTAACGGACGGTCTTTCTTGATGCCGAGAATTTTCCACCAGCCGTCGGGTCCAAACTTGGGACCGTTGTACTGATCCAGTGTGGCTTTGGGGAATCTGATATCCAGCAGTTTGAAATTGGGAACCATGGAAATATTGCCGATGATTGCAGTCAGCATCATGGGAAGCTGATCTTCGATATTGACCGCTGGGAAAGCAATCTGCAAAATATACTGTCTTTCAGTCACTTCAGGCGGCAGCCCGAATTCATAACTGGGGCACTCGTAAGCGCCAATGACTTTGGCGACATGGCAGGCACGGATTTCAGGTGTTTCGCCGGGAACAGGAACCCATGTACCGGTGGTCTGTTCAATGGCTAGAAACTGGCCGATAAGATTTGCATCGTAGCTCTTATCACCCTTAAGCCAGTAGGTGGCAACTGCATGGTTTTCCATATCGATGCCTTCAGGCAAGGCAATGGGTTTATCCGCAAAGGCATCCATCAATTTTTTTGAATCTTTTACATTTTTCTTTTCAGCCATAGTTTTATACTCCTTCATTTTAATTGTTATTTTAGGGTTAACTTTTTGGAATCAGGGAAAGCAGGTATTCCCAGATTTCTATTGTTTTGTTATACGCTTCATCATCGTGCTGCATACAAGTGTACATGCGGGTTCCAGCCAGGGAACACAATCCGTGAGCCATGGTCACTAGCTGATATTCATCCGCAGTTTGTTTTCGTGTCATCAATTGGGTAAACGCGTCCGGCTCGGTCAGATCCAGTGAGAAGAACGCCGTTGTCATATAGTGGATGATCGGACCGAAATTATAGACAAAAAATCCCAGATCGGGACGTTTCGCAAAAAGATCATTCAAACCCTTGGTAATTCTGTCGGCGAAAGCGGCGGCTTTTTTCTGAGCGTCATTTTCAACCATGAATTTCAGGGCATAGTAGCTGGCGGCCGTGGAAATCGGATTGGCTGCCAGTGTTCCGCCAACGAATATCTTGTCGCCAAAGCTACCGGTGCAGACTTTCATGACATCCTTCCTTCCGGCTACCGCGCCGCATGAAGGATACCCGTGGGTAATGATTTTGCCCAGAACAGTAATATCCGGAATGACATTATAGTATTTCTGAGCGCCGCCCATATCCAGCCTGAACCCGGTTACAACTTCGTCAAAGATCAGCAGGGATTCATATTGATCGCATAACTTGCGAATAGTGATGTTCCAGTCCGGGTGAACCGGATGCGCCCCGGACTCGCCGCCGATGGGCTCCACAATAACAGCGGCAATGCCGCCTTTATCTTGATTATCTTTAAAGGCTTTTTCCAGGGCGTCGAAATCGTTGGGCGATACGTCGACTATATGGGCAAAGCATTCTGCCGGGATTCCTTTGGACTCGAAATTCAGAGAACCCGGAATATGAACCGAGTAAACCATCTGATCGGACCAGCCGTGGTAACTGCCGCCGATTTTGATGATTTTTTGTTTTCCCGTGAAGGCGCGGGCGATGCGCAGGGCTGCCATATCCGCTTCCGTACCGGACTGGAGAAAACGAACCATTTCCACGCCGGGCATATGGTTGATGATTTCCTGGGCGGCCAGAAGCTCGTATTCCGAAGTCAGACCGGTGGCAGGGCCTTTTTCTTTGATGATTTCGATAATTTTCTCATCCAGCGGTTCATAACTGTGACCGAGAATGATGGGCGCGCCGCACATCAGGTAATCGATGTATTCGTTGTTGTCCGCGTCCCACACTTTATAGCCTTTGCCTCTATCCATAGTCAATGGAAAAGGTTTGTTCTGGCTTAAGTTGTGCTCGACGCCACCGGGAATAAGATTCTTGGCTTTTTCGAATATCTCCAGTGACTTCTTGTTTCGTTCGTAGTACAGTTTGCGTTCAGGTTCCAGTTTATCCGCCGGAATCGGGCGAATCGGTCGTGATAAAATCTCCTTCCGTCGTTTTACAATTTCATTATATTCCATAAAGCAAATATCCTCCTGACTTTAATCGTTGATAATATTAAATTGCACACACGCCTTCTTTGTTCCTGTTCATGCGCGCGCATACTTTCTTCTGGGCATTGTAATAATTTATAAATTCATTGAACAATTCGTCATAGACCCTGCGGTTGTCCGGATTGGGTTTATACTCCGCTTTGATCTGAATATACCGGGGAATATCTTCCAGTGTGATGTGCTTGAGGGCAATCGCAGCCAGAAAAGCCGCACCCCTCGCGTTGGCATAAATCGGACCCTCGACCTGCCGGATAGGCCTGTCTAAAATATCGGCAATAATCTGCGACCAGACATTGGAATTAGCGCCGCCGCCGATGAAGTTGAGATAGTCAAATTTTCTGCCCATAAACTTTTCGACAGGAGCGATCAGCCATTTCGCGTTGAAGGCCACTCCTTCAAAAATGGCGCGAAGAATGTCCGCCCTGTTGTTTTCCAGTGAGACGTTGAAAAGAGACGCCCTGATGTGGCAGTCGTCTACCGGTGAGCGTTCTCCGTAAAGCCATGGCGTGAAGATGACATTGTTGGAACCTGCCGGAACACCTGCTACGATTTTGTCCAGGACCTTGAATATGTCGGGAGCGTTTTCTTCCTGCATGAGTTCATCCTGATGATACAGAACATTGTCTCTTATCCATGTCAGGCATTTACCGGCGCATTCTTGTTCAGTGAGAATGACATAACGTCCGGGCACAGGACTGGGGAAAGAACCGAAGTTGTGGGCGATATCGGTCTTTTTAAAAGGAACATGGGCTGATATCCAGGAAGAGGTGCCGATATAAAAATGCCCCTCATAATCCCGGACAGCTCCGGAACCCACCGCTGCTGAAGGGACATCCGGCGTTCCGCCGATAACGGGCGTGCCTTCCTTTAAGCCCAGTTCGGCGGCCACTTCTTTTTTCAACGGACCGAGAATATCGGTGGCCTGAATCAGATCGGGAAGTTTTGAGCGATCGATCCCCACCATGTTGATCAGCCTGTCTGAATAGACAATACGCGATGGATCACGGTTATCGGTTACCCAGTGGAGGAGTATCGAATCATAAGTGGCCGCAAATTTGCCGGTAAAGCGCAGGTTGATGTAATCTTTAGGCTCAAGAAATTTATAGGTCTTGCGGTATAAATCCGGGTTGTTTTTTTTGATCCAGAGAATATGGCAGATTGCGTCTTTGCCGGAATGTGAAGGACCGCCTCCGGAAAGTTTCAACCAGGTCAGCAGTTTGACGAGAGGGTACCCCTCAATTTTTACAGGACCCTGCATGATATCTTTAATGGTTTCGGCGCCCCTGCTGTCCATCCAGATGATGGCATTCATCATATGTTTGCCTCCCTGATCCACGGCAACCGTTCCCGACCACTGGGTTGTTACACTTACCGCAATGATTTTATCCGTCCCGACGATATTTTTAGCCAGTAGTTTTTTGCAGGCGGTCATGATGGCGTTCCACCAGCCTTCAGGGTCCTGTTCCGCTCCTCCGCCGGGAAGCAGGATGATAGGAGTGTCCTTGAATTCGCTGCCTACTACGTGACCATGGATGGAAATAAGAGCGACCTTGGGACCGGATGTTCCCAAATCAATTGTCAGTATATATTTATCGTCAGTATTCATTAGGGATTCCTTATAGAATTAGGGTAATTATCCCTAGCAAAAGTATAAAGAAAAAAATAGTACAAGTTTGGTCAAAAAAGTGATAAATGTGGCCAAAATTTATCTTTATAATCAATCATTGACAATAGTTTTTTAAGGAGAATAATTTGGCTAAGGATAAAATTCCTTCTTACAGTGCCAAGTGGCTGGTGAAGCGGCTGGTAGCGGATGGAATTCCGTTAAAACGGATTTTACGCGGAACAGACCTTTCCGAAGCATGGTTGAAGGATGATGACGCCCTGATATTCACGTCACATTATCTTACCATTGTGAATAATGCGCTCGATGAAAGCAATGATCCAGCACTGGCCCTGCATTTGGGACAGAAACAGAATCTGGGAGATCTGGGGATATGGGGCTACGCCATTATGAGCAGTCCGACGCTGGGTGATGCCAATCAGGTCGCTATTCAGTACTGGGAATTAAACGGTTCCCTTGTGACGCTTGACTATGAGAAGGATGATAATTTTTCCATCTGGAGAATTTACCCTGCTTTTCCCATGGACATTCCTCGTTTATGGATTTTTGCCGTGGAAGAACTTTTATCCACTTTCCTTTCCGGGTCCGGTTTTCTTTCCAAGGAGGACTTTCATATAGAGGAAATACAATTGTCATACCCCGATCCCGGTTACGGTTCTCTATACAAAAAAATGTTCAAATGCCCTGTTTATTTTAATAAAAAAGCGGATATGTTCCGGATATCCATCCATTTTGAAGATGTTCCGACTTCCATGGGGAATCCCGTTCTGGCGGATATTTGCAGACAGCAATGTCAACAACTCATGACAAAGCTCAAAACGTCGGATGAATTGATATCCACTATCCGTAGTTTGCTGATTGCTTCACTGGGACAGTTTCCCCGCTTGCCGGTGATTGCCAGGCAAATGGCCATGAGTTCCCGGACTCTGCGCAGGCGCCTGCAGGAAAGAAATATCACCTATCAAAATATTCTGGACGAAATACGCATTGAGCTGACCAAAGAATATATTACGACGACCAATCTCAGTGTTGACCAGATTGCCAGCCGCATCGGTTTTTCCGAAGCGACGACGCTGCGCCGTGCCTTTAAAAAGTGGACGGGAAAGAATATTAAAGAATTCAAAATAATAAAAAAGCGCTAAAATAAATAAACGCGGCACTTCATTAATCTTATCACCGTCATCAGACAATTATTCAGAAGCGTTAATCGATCTGATAAAATAATATTCTGTCATGATTCTTGTTTTAACTTTCAAAAAGAGATATATCCCCACTTCACATTGAAAATTATTTTTAACGGATTTATTAATTTTTAGATATTCCATATCTATTCTAATAAAGGGAGTTCATGATGAGTAAAAAGGTATTGATAACCGGCGGAACCGGTTTTGTCGGCAGTCATCTGGTGAAAAGAAACATTGAAATCGGCAATGAAGTAACAGTCCTTTCACTTCCCGGAGATCCGGGTATTCCCGAGATTCAAAAACTGAACTGTAAAATTGTTACAGGCAACATTTGCGATTATCCGCTGGTGGAATCCGCCTTCAAAGGGCAGGATATCATTTTCCACTGTGCTGCTGTCGTAACGGACTGGGCACCGATGTCTCTTTTTCAAAAGGTAAATATAGAGGGAATGGAGAATGTCTGTAAGGCTGCGGCAAAAGCAAAAGTGCAGCGTTTTGTGGAGATGAGCACTAACGATGTTTTCGGCCTGGTGGAGGATGTGGTCATGGATGAGACCTTTCCTTTGAAGGAATGGAATGAACCTTACGCCGATACAAAAATCGAGGCGACGAAGATTGCCTGGAAATACTATAAAGAACAGGGGCTTCCCGTTACGATGGTCTATCCCTGCTGGGTTTATGGTCCCGGTGACAAAACCTTTGTTCCTTTAACAGCCGATGCCATCATCAAAGGCGAAATGCTCTTCTGGCGCAAAGACGTCATGGTATGGCCTACCTATATCAATAACCTCATGGATCTTTTGATGATTATTGCCGAGAAAAAAGAAGCCATTGGCAACGGCTATCTCGTTCATGATGGGGAATCGACCACATTCCAGACCTTCTGTGCCATGATCGCCGAAAGTCTTGGGGTGAAAAAACCGACAATGCATATTCCTTACGGGGCTGCCTATTCGGTGTCTGTTATGATGGAATTCATCTGGAAGTTATTCCGCATGAAATCCCGTCCTCTGCTTACCACCTACACGGTAAAAAACCTTGGATCGAGACTGCATTTTTCCATCAAAAAAGCTGAAAAAGAACTGGGATGGAAACCGGCGGTTTCATTCAAAGAAGGTTTTGCCGAGACGATGAATTGGCTGAAAATAATGGATAAGGGTGAACTAAAGCAAAAATAAGTTTCTTGATTATAACCATTAAACTAAAAAAGCCCAACTTTTAAAGTTGGGCTTTTTTTATTCTGGCTCCCAGCGCGGACTCGAATAAAACAAATAAGTGTTATTAATTATTACTTTTTATCAATATTTGGTTTTGCATATATACCCAAGAATATTCCCAAGATTATAAATATTAACCTAAACTAAAATTATGCGGCATCCAATTCTTAATGCGTATTATCTAAAAATATCGTTTTCTCTGTATGCTTTCTTCAACAATTCTTTATGATATTTTACGTCTCTCTAAATAATAAAGACATATTTGTTTTAAAGGACATTTTATACAATCTGGTTTTATTTTACATATTGCTCGCGTGAAATCTAGTAATGCATAATTGTATTGTCTAAATTTGTCAGTTGGCGTTAAACTATCAGCAAAATTAATAAGCCAAGATTTCCGTCTTGTTTCGCCATCATATGAATAGTTTATAAGGCGGCAATAAAGCCTAACGATGTTACTATCAACTATGGATTTTTTTATTCCTCTATGCAAAGAAAGATACGATGATGCTACATACGGACCTACACCAGACATAGACAGTAAACTTTTATACTCATCAGTGATACGTCCGCCAGAATTGATAATCTCCTCTCCAAGTAACTTAAGATACTTGGCGCGCCAAAGCAGCCCTAATGGATGTATTACACGCCTAATAGTTGTAATCCGGCTGGTTGCTAATTCCTTTGCAGTAGGAAATACATTTTTAAAATCATAAAATACAGGCACCACTTGTTCGGCTTTAGTGCGTTGCAGAAGTATTTCTACTATTAATGCATGAAATCTACTGATACGTTTCCGCCAAGGGAAATAAACTGGATGCTCTTTTGCCCATTTTAATAGTGTTTTTTGGAGCTTTTCTTTATGTTTGTATGGTTGCACTATTAAAATACTTGAAGTTACTTTAGATAGGATCATTTTTGATTCTTAAGGTCCGCATTTGCTTTGATCCGTGCAAGCCAATCTTCTTTGATTTTGGTTTTATTGGTAATGAGACCAAGCAATCGAAGAAAAGAAACGATGTCATAACCTGAAAACAATCGTACGGGATAATTGTCTTCATAAACCTCTTCTTGTGCCGCCTTAGTGTAATAAGATGTTGTTATAAAAATGCCATATTCTCCGCGCTGAAGCCTCGCAACTAGCCTAGATACATCTTCTGGGCTAACAGCATTTGAGCACTTGTATCGTTTAGCCTGCCCTTTGAAATTAATCTCGTAGTGTAAAGGCGGAGGAAGGGTAAATTTACCGAAAAAGTCAAATCCGCCATCACGCACTAGTCTTGTGCCTTGAATATCATGTTGGACACCTGATCTTGCAGCTAGATCCTGAAACAACGCTGTGCAAAAGTGTTCAAATTCTTCGGGAGTAAGAGAGCAAACTTGATCAAGCACATTGCTTTCATCGGATCCTGGACGCGGAAGCTGTTCGCTATTTGTTCGAACAAGCTTTCGCCAAAGGATAAGTTTTCTGATCCTTCCGCTAATATAATCTAACCAAATCTCCGGTGCATTCTTGTTTATATCTGACAACGACTTGGCAGAAGCTCTCGTATGTAACCACTCGATATCAACTGTCTCTGTGTCAAGAATTGATAAATGACATCGAAAATTTTTGATTGGACGCCCTTTATCTTCATACCAAGTGTTTTCAAGTTTTTCCAATACACAAAGTCCACTAAACTGAATTAGTCCCTTATTAAGCTTGGTAAAGTGGAGTATAGGGGGTACTATTGCTAAATTTTGCCCAAGGATCAGATCATGAATTCTTTCTAGAATTCTATTGCCCATAAATTCATTATGTTTCTTATACCTGCGAACGTCATCAAACTTAGCATCACCCCAGTAAAAAATCTGACCAGTTGAATAGTCAAGAATGTCATCCCAAGGGTTATGGTATTGCTGTGAAACGCGTGTCGTTATTAGAAATAAAGATGATGGGACCCCATTCAAATTTTTATGTATGCTTTTGTCAATATACCTCTTGGGACGAATTCCTCCAGTTGTTCCAATTGTGTGTCCATCCGTGTCCAGCCAGTTGATGAACTCATCTGCAGGAATTCTTTTTGTGATATCTCTATACTCATGACCTACTCTGTAAATATGAGGCTTCATTTGTCTACTTCTCATGAATAATCTTAAAAACTATATCGGCAAGTTGTATTGCAAGCAATGGTGGAACCGCATTACCAACCTGATGATATTGTTGAGTTCGGTTGCCCTCAAAATAGTAATTATCGGAAAATGTCTGAATACGAGCAGCTTCTCGAACGGTAAGACTCCGACACTGTACAGGATCAGGGTGAATAAAATAATGGCCATCTTTAGATATATGGGATGTAATTGTAGAAGCTGGCTTATCCCATAATTGAACTTTAAATCGGTCTGCGAATTTTTGATCATCTCCATTTTTTCTTACGTTTTTATGTTCTGGTAAAAGCTCGGCGGGAAAATATTTAAGACTAGGCGAAACATCCTTTGCTTTCCCATATGAAGAAACAAAAAGATAACGATAGAGATCACTATCCATATGTGCTCTAGACTCATGATTGCAAATATATTTTAAGTTAGCATCGTAATACCATTCTTTATAAATTTTCGGTTTACGTGCTTTATGCTTGTTAGATTTTATCTCAAGAGTTTTCTTTTTCCGTTTTTTATCAGCAATTTTAATTATTTTTTTTACATCTGAATCAACCTTATCAAACCACTTAGCATTCTTTATATTTGAAAGATATTTCCTCCATTCTTCATATTTAGCATTTTTCCTTTTTGAAAAGTCACTACGAATTTCAGGCAGGCCGACCAGCACCTCTGAAATGGGCACTTCTTCCTTTTCTGTTAATGATGAAACTCTGCCATTTATCTGTTCCCAGATATCTTCTCTGATTCCCAGAATTATCACGCGATGACGTGCCTGTGGAATACCGTATTTCTCGGTCTTAATCAGATAGGCACTGTTATTGACTGGTTCTTTACCAGTTACAAATGAAATAGTTCTGTAGTTGTAATTTGCAACTTCTCCCCAGTCATGTGACTTAGCAGCAACAGAAGGATTTTGTAGATCTTTAAGAATAACAGGGAAAATATTTTCTCCATTTAATTCTGAAGAAAGAATACCTTTAACATTTTCCATAACAAAAACAGATGGAGAATATTTAGCAATAATACGTAAATATTGTTTGTACAATTTATGGCGATTATCACCAAAAAATTTCTGTCCATCATCAATTAGGTTGCCATTTTCATCCTTCAATGCACCTAGCATTCGAGAACGTCCAACAAGTGAGTATGCTTGGCAAGGAGGACCTCCAATAAGCACCCAGTTTTTCTGACCATCCAAAACTGTAGCTATCTTTTCATCAAAAAAAGTATCAGGAAATTTATCTCCACCAAGCTCAGCACATATTGCTTCTTCATCTGAGCATCTTGTCGCTTCGGGGAATTTTGTATATAGGGTATTACTATTTATTTTACCATGGATGTACTGATAATATTCTTTAGGAACAGGCATATTTGCATGGATAAAATATCGATAAAACGCTCTCAGTTTCAGCGTCATATGAGCAAAAGCATCTTTTTCAATTGAGAGTTTTATTCTAAAAGGAAAAGTTTTATTGATATGGTAAGCCGAAAAACCCTCGCCAAGACCACCTGGCCCAGCAAAAAGATCAATAATGGGGATTATCTTTGAGCTTAAATATTTCATTAATTATTATGATGATCTGTATTCTGATCAGTTTTCACTACTCTATTCTCACCATCTCTTCCTTATTCCAAGATAGATAGCACAACAAAAATAAAATTTTTCAAATGTAGGGGTACATATCTTTTAATGTCTGCTGCATAAACAATAGAAAATCAACAATTGATTGATCTTTTATTAGCCATCAGACAGCAGTCAGCCGATAACATGGTTCATCAATCATTTAGAATCTTTACTCATCAAAAAGCATCTCTGATTCATATCTTGTTTCTGATGGCAGGATCAATAAAAATACCTGCACTTGGAAAAAAAGGCAAGCCATTATTCATAGTCGAAATTTATGTCGATAAATTACCTGCTGAAGATAAGGCCATTGTAAGCTGTACTGTTTTGAGCAGTATTCATCATATGATTTTTGGGCTTCGCAGTCATTTACATCACATACAGCTTTTGTAATCATTATTTCGTTGACACACAAATGTCTCTTCACTATAATTTTCAAGTATTTCGTTAAATGTTCATAATAAAAAATAACATGTCACGTATCAGGGGCAAAGTTGCAAAACTAGGCTCATTATTTTAACTATTTATTGAAAACACGTTTTGGATTTAAGCTGAATGATATGAAATATTGCTAATATATTAAAAGGGTATTGGAAGATGCCCCCGCAAATTCGTTTTCCAATGCTATCATAAATGTATCTTTTAATTCTGATTTAGGATGTCGAGTTGATGGAAATCGAAATCAAAGTAATTTCAGAGGGAAAGGAAATCGATAGGATTAAAAAACCATTGAGTTTAATAAATGGAACTCTTTCCGTTAGCTATAAGGGTAAGATATATCCTGTTAAAAACAATAAAATCGAGCTGATTGAATCCCCGGCCATAGAAAGCAATGTTGAACGCCGTGGAGTAAAAGTCAATCAGCCCCCCCATGATTTGCGCCGTTTTGATAAAACACCCTCACCGTTAGACAGACCTCAGACAGACATGGTTAGGGAAGATAAATTTCATAAAGACATAGCCATAGAAAAAAGCACGACGGACCAACAGAAATCTGCTCTGGATAGCAGGTCTCCCAAATTGTCAACATGTAAAGATAAGAACTCCATGGAACCTGATTGGGATGAATCGCAAATATTTGTCATTGAATGTGACCCTGATGCACGGATAACCGTTCAAGCCGGACCAGGAACAGGTAAAACAGCGGTTGCTTGTGCTCGAGTAGCATGGCTAGTTGACCATGAGAATATTGCACCAAACAGCATATGGCTTATCAGTTTCACGCGGACTGCAGTTAGCGAAATCCGGAACCGGATAAGAGATTATCTTAGTAATAGTGACGACGTATATTCCATCAAAATCGCAACAATCGACTCCCACGCATGGTCGATACATTCAGGCTTCGATAATGAAGCACGCCTCATTGGCAAATATGAAGAAAATATAGAAGGTCTCATTAATCTCATAAAAGTCAACGAGGGAGTCGGTGAGTATCTGGAAGAATCCGTTGGGCATCTGATTGTCGACGAAGCCCAGGATATTGTCGGAATAAGAGCAGATCTCATCCTTGAAATTATCAATCGGTTGTCAAAAACATGCGGAGTTACAGTTTTTTCAGATGACGCTCAGGCGATATATGGCTTTGCAATGGATGAGGAGAATATAAATCCAGATTACCGACTAACGTTATCGGAAAAATTAAAATCACAAAATTTTGATGAATTAGAATTAGACACAGTGCACAGAACTAAATCACCATCATTAAAAAAAATTTTCTGCGATCTGCGAAAGAAAGTTCTTCAGCCGAGAAGTGATATTAATAATAGTCTATATGATATAAAAAAAGAAGTGGAAAATATAGCTGATGAACGAATTGCCAACATTGACAAAGCACAACTAGAGGAACTAAATGACTGCTTCATACTTTTCCGAAGACGCGCAGAGGTTCTTCAGCAATCATCTTTTTTTGAGGATAAACCTCACAGAATAAGAATGTCAGGTATGCCGATATGCATTCATCCATGGGTAGGGGCCTGTTTATCGGAACATACCCATACGGAAGTTACAAGAACAACATTTAATAAACTCTGGCAGGAAAATGTAAACAATTGTCTCACTGTACTAAATGAGGAAGCCGCATGGAAACAGATGCTCCTTATAGCAGGGACATCGGAAACTTCTGTTAGCATAACAAGGCTAAGACAACGTCTTGGTAGTGGAGCACCACCGGCACAATTCTGCAGTAACGAAATCGGTATGCTGGGACCGATTATTGGAACCATTCATGCTTCGAAGGGAAGAGAAGCCAATCGGGTATATTTAATGCTGCCGCTTAATAATATAGGGAATGCAGACGAGGATGAAGAAACGCGTGTTGTATTTGTCGGGGCCACCCGTTCAAGAGAAAAACTTCTGGTGGGTTATGGATACAGGCAATATGCAGATAGCGTTGATGGGACAGGACGGGTATATTCGCTAAAGACGAGTGGCAGACAACCCCGAGCACAACTGGAGATCGGCATTGAAGGTGATATAAAGCCATCGGGCATCGCCGGCAACTATTTTTCCTCAGTTGAAGATATACAAAAAATGCAAAACAGACTGCTAAATATGGCAGGAAAGATCAGTCTCGCTCAGGCTTACAGCGATCACGGCAATCATCATGTATATCGCATTGTTGAATCCGCAACAGGAATTGAAGTTGCGGTACTGTCCGAGCAGGTCAATAATGATCTTTTCTCTATTGGTAACAAGATAACGGATACGATCAGGGACGGAAGAAGGAGGCGGCCTCCGGAAAAACTGGATCATTTGCGAATTTTCGGTATTAGGACTCTTGTGCTTCCGCCAGATTCAATAGACTGTAACGGTCTTCGATATCCTTGGTCAAAAAGTGGTATAATGCTGGCGCCCGTTATACTCGGATATACAACTTCATGGTTCCCTAATTACTAATGAAAGGTGTAACGCTATGGAAACAAAGGAAAGAAATTTGCTTGTGGAACGATTGGCCGAGGATCTCATCGGACCTTTTGAAGTAGATGAAGTTCTCAACTCCCGACCATCAGATGTCTATCTAACGGGAATACTCTGGCCACGAAAAACGCAAATGGGCGGTGAAGATGACGAAAAATTCGGTTTTGCCGGAGATTCGGAAACCGATGCGAACGACGTTTCTGGTGCGGGCGAAGAAGAGTCTGTGTCAATAAACACGATGAATAGGCCGAGTGCGGCCGGAATTTCATGTGCAACCACGGCGAATGATGGGAAGCCTACTCTGGATATTAAAATTACGTTTGGTATATACAAACAAGAAGAAATCGAAGAAGACAAAGAAACTAAAGAAAAAGAGGAAACAGAAGGTGGATCAATAAAAGGCAAAAAAAAGACCGTCTCCCGGAAAGTCTGGAAACGATCTGGAATTATAATTAATATTCCCGAGATTGTCCTTACGAAGGACACATCAACTTCCATAGATCTGAGCAAAAGGGGGGCTTTCAACGGCGCGGAACTTTACATACGTACAGCACAGTGGAAAGAGAACTGTCTGGCAACATTCACGCTGGTTAACTCTGCATTGCCCAATCCAGATGATGGGCGCAACGGCATCGAACAGCTTACCATGTTTCAAACCCGAATAGAGGTCCGTCCCTGTAAAGGGACGGTACTTATTGCACGACCATCGCGCCGCGCAGTGATCGACGACGACGACAGATCCGATGCACTTCTTTATCGGTCAGCAAAGGAGCTTGCAGTAGGACACACCTGTTCTGCCGAGTGGGGAACAGACACGGAGCACGAAGGGGCATCATTCGTAGCAACCACATGGATACCGCGTGTCCTTGTTCCGACTGTGAGCGCCAATGGCCATAGTGTCTTCGAAAGCCTCCGCAGTATGGATTCAATAAGTCCTCTTTCAACCGAGTGGCTGGCCTATGCAACTAATGAGCAACTTTTCAATGCGCTGGCCGAACTACCTAAGGCTTACACTGAGTGGATAACTCTTCAGGAGAAGACAATTGCAGATCTCGATGCTTCTTGCCAGATACAGGCAAAAAAGAATATGGATATATGCAGGGATGTGGCTAAAAGGATGACAAGGGGAGCAATTATCATTTCAAAAGATGCTACTGTAGCGGAGTCCTTCAGACTGTCTAACCGTGCCATGTACCTTCAGCATAGCTGGGACCCAGAAAAAAGTGGCTCGGGACCCCTTCAGTGGCGACCTTTTCAGTTGGGCTTCATCCTTCTGTCACTTCCTTCAATCATAAAATACGACGATCCGGACCGTATGGTAATGGATCTGCTGTGGTTTCCCACAGGCGGCGGCAAAACGGAAGCTTATCTTGCTCTCATTGCATTTCTCGCTTTTTATCGCCGCCTTTCGAACAGGAATAGACCGGATGACGGTGCCGGTGTAGGTGCAATAATGCGCTATACCCTGAGACTTCTTACGACACAGCAATTCGTGAGAGCATCTGCAATGATTCTTGCATGCGAAAAAATTCGCAGAGAGTATGGATCTGACGGTCAGAGCAACATTCTTGGGCAGATTCCTTTTTCCATCGGTCTGTGGGTAGGTGGGGAAGCAACCCCGAACAGAATCGATGATGCCAAAAACTCACTTGCCGGCAGCAGAGATCTGCCGTCACCAAAACAGTTGTCAGGATGCCCGGCCTGCAGGCAAGAACTCGAGTGGCAGTATGACTCAACTGAAGAGGCTGTTTCAGTGAGATGCAGAAACGAAGAATGTGTTCTCTATGATAAAGAAAAATCATTACCTGTTTTTACAGTAGATGATGACATTTATCGTGAACGTCCAACCCTTATTATCGGTACCGTGGACAAGTTTGCACAGGTAGTGCGACGAAAGGAAATACGGGAGTTTTTTTCCGTAGACGATGGTTTTCCCCCCGATCTTATAATTCAGGATGAATTACATCTTATTTCAGGTCCACTGGGCACTGTGGTAGGAATGTACGAGACAGCCATCGATCGTCTATTCTCAAAAAATGGGTTCGCACCCAAAGTTATCGGATCAACGGCAACTATCAGGAGGGCACCCGAACAGGTCAGGTCGCTTTTCAACCGAGGTATATGCCAGTTTCCCCCACCTGCCATAGACTCATCTGATTCCGGATTTTCCGTAATTGATACCGAGTCACCAGGGCGGTTCTATGCTGGTGTGACGACGGCTGGACGATCTGCAAAATTCGCCCTCCAAGCAGTAGCGGCTAGCCTTCTTCAGAGCGCATTTGCTATTTCCGGAGTTGAGAGCGTGCGAGATCCCTACTGGACGCTGGTTCTTTATTTCAACGCTCTGCGTGAACTGGGAGGCGCACTAGTCCTAATGCAGGATGACGTGAATGACTCTCTGAAAATGATTGCAGAACGCAGGAAAGAGAAACAGCGGCTTCCCAAAATAATAGAGGAACTTACTTCCCGTCGGACACAGCTAGAGGTAAAAGAAATGCTGGACAAGCTTGCACTACAAATCGAAGAGGATGGTGCGCTGGATGCCGTACTGGCAACAAACATGATGAGCGTGGGCGTCGATATTCCAAGGCTGGGGCTCATGCTTGTAAACGGTCAACCAAAAGGGATTGCGGAATATATACAGGCAACAAGTCGTATAGGTCGCGGACAAGTTCCGGGCCTTGTTGTGGCTGTACTGAACAATGCAAAGGCGCGAGACAGATCCCATTACGAATCCTTTGCGACATGGCACGGGACGCTGTACCGTGATGTCGAGGCGACGAGTGTGACACCTTTTGCGTCAAGAGCAAGAGATAGGGTGTTACACGCGGTGCTCGTCACACTTATCCGCCATCTGGTGCCCGAAATGCTGGATAATCCAAAACTCGATAATAACTCCATAGCCGCGGCAAAAAAAATCATAAAAGAGATCACCCGAAGGGCACAGGCTGTTGATCTGGAGGAGACAGATGTTGAGATGGAGCTTGAAAGACTTCTGGATCAATGGAATTTACGCGAACCAAAACATTACTGGAACCAAAGGGCTCCCAACAATTCCCTACTGCAGGATGCGGAAAGGGCCGCAACGCTGAAGGCTATGGGAAGGCTCCCCGGAAGTGCATGGCCGACAATGAACAACATGCGCAGTGTCGAACCATCGAGCCGGTTTCGCCTTGTTAACAGACTGAGAAAATTAGACTAAGGAGTGATAATCATATGGCTGACAATAGTCTGGGTGAATTGAGGAGAAGTACGGTCGTTATGACGTACGGTCCGGGTACCATTGTAGATTTTCGAGCAGACGGGGCGCCGGTATCTGTTGTTCCCGCTGGCCTAGAAGAGTGGGATAGAAATTTTCCACCAGCTGGTCTTTTGAATTCACAGGCCATATTCGAGCCTCGACTACAAAGGAAACTGGGTGTCAGAGGGTTCCGTCTCCCGCCGGTTTTTTATGAAGAATGGGGACGAGATAACGGAGAACAGAACAGAAAGGCACTGGTCGCAGTAAGATTCCCTGACTGGCTTCAGTGCATAGAATGTGATCGCATAGCACCATCTGCAAAATGGGTCAGCGACCCTGGAAAGGCTTATCGGTATTGTCCAACATGCACGGCAAGAAATCCCGGTCAACGTAAAGTGTTTGCAATCCCCGTACGTTTTGTAATGGCCTGCGAGGCAGGTCACCTTGACGATTTCCCTTGGCATTACTGGGTGGGCCACAATAAAGACTGCAAGAATGACAGGGGCTTTCTTACACTGAAGGCCGTACGTCCCGGTCTGGCCGGTTTGATTCTACGTTGCCCCGAGTGCAATGCGTCACGGTCGATGGAAGGAATTTTCGGAAAGGAAACATGGAAATCATACCAGTGCAGCGGAAGAAAACCATGGCTTTCAGTAGGCAATGAGACTTGCATGAACAAAAAACCCCGTGCTCTGCAGAGAGGTGCCTCTAATCTTTATTTTCCGGTAATAGATTCGGCGTTGAGTATCCCCCCGTGGTCTGATCGTCTGCAGGAAGCCATCGGTGTTTACTGGAATGATATAGTAACGACAGAAGCGGAGGATCGAGCCGCCTTCGTTAGAGTGCTGGCCCGAAATGCGTTAAAACCGGTTCTCGATGAATTCAGACTCAAGCCCGATATGCTTGCGAAACTCATAGAGGAACGAATTTCACTTTTTTCAGGAGAGGAGATATTGGATATCAGAAAGGAAGAATACCGCCAGCTGACATCCAGAACCGACTCGCAGCGAGACGATGACAGAGAATTCGAAATCAGGAATGTAACGGTACCCGACGCACTCGCTTCTTATTTCAGTCACATTGTTAAAGCTGTGCGAATCCGGGAAATAAGGACGCTGCGGGGATTTACAAGAATAAACCCGCCGGGAAATGAAAATGAACAGGAGATCTCTGCGATTTCGGAAAGAAAACTTGACTGGCTCCCGGCCGTCGAAATTCGGGGCGAAGGTGTTTTCCTAGCTTTCAATACTTCTCGACTTGTCGAATGGGAAAAACAGGTCGCGGTTCGTAACCGTGCGGAAACTATAAATACCTCTTGGCGTGCAGAGTGGAACGAAAGATATGGCGAGGGTGATCCAGAAATGCAAATTACTCCCCGTTATCTGCTAATTCACTCTTTCGCCCATGCATTAATGCGTCAGCTTACTCTCGAGAGTGGCTATTCCAGCGCCGCACTTCGTGAGCGTTTATATGTCGGCGAAGATGAAATGGCCGGCCTTCTTATCTACACCGCGACATCAGACTCGGATGGCACGCTTGGTGGACTACAGCGACAGGGAGAACCCGGGCGTATTGAAAGGGCCGTAAAGAGTTCAATAAGGGCTATGGAATGGTGTTCCTCCGATCCGCTATGTATTAAAGGGATGGTCGCCCCGCCAGAAACTCACTCTCTGGCTGCATGCCATGCTTGCCTCCATGTGCCCGAAACGGCCTGCGAACAGTTCAACCGTTTCTTGGACAGGGCAATGCTAATAGGCTTGCCTGATTCCGCTAGCGCAGGGTTCTTCACATCTATACTCTCAGGAGAATAAAATGGCTTTAATGTGGCCCCGCCAGCTTCCGAAATACGTCACCAGTAATTTGCTGCGCAGTACGGAATGCGAGGTATACAAACGTCTGGAGAAGTGCTTGGATGACACATTTACGGTTTTTTATTCTCGACCATGGCTCGGTCTCAAACCGGATGGTGAAGAAATAGATGGCGAATGTGATTTTGTCATAGCCCATCCGGAACTGGGTATCCTAGCCATAGAAGTAAAAGGGGGGGGTATTTCCTATGATCCACGGCTCGATCAATGGATAAGCCAAGACAGATGGAAAATAAAACACAAAATAAAAAATCCGGTTGGACAGGCACGGACGTCAAAATATCAGTTACTCGAAAAACTTCAAAGTCATCCTATGTGGACACCACGTAGAGTACGTATAAGACACGGCGTAATATTCCCCGATGCAATTCGGCCTAAGTCAGACCTCGGACCGGATATGCCCCTCAAACTTTTCTGTTTCAGTGACGTTTTCGATAATGGACTTCACGCATGGGTTCTTGATAGATTCGGCGACCAGGTGGAAAAAACACTCAGGGAACTTCCTCTCGGACAAGATGGCATTCGTGCACTAGAGGATCTTCTTGCCCATCCGTTTCATCTAAATGTTCCTCTTGGCCGGATACTTGATGATGATGATAAAGATATCCAGATACTGACGACACAACAATATCACATTCTCAGATCCATTGAATGTGTCCCGCGGGCAGCTATTGCAGGCGGCGCAGGTACGGGTAAGACGGTGCTCGCGATGGAAGAGGCAAGACGTTGTGCCGTAAACGGACTCCGTACATTATTTACCTGTTTCAGCAGTCCGCTTGCCGGAGAAATAAAAAGACGCATATCATCGGATGGAAATCCCGAGGTGTCAACCTTTCATGACCTGTGTCTGCGCATTATCTCCGGAGCCGGAATCTCACTACCTTCCGGAATTTCGGATACCGTGCTTTTCCGTGACGTCTGTCCTGAACTTTTTATTGAAGCACTGTGCGCTCATAACTATCAAGGATACGATGCGATAATCGTGGATGAAGGTCAGGACTTCTACGCTTCATGGTGGCCCGCTATTGATTGTCTGATGGACCCGAAAGGTGGAGGCATAATCCGTGTTTTTTACGACAGCAATCAGAGAGTTTACGAAAATGTCATGAAACTTCCGGTTGACGTTCAGCTAATTCCCATAAGGCTTACCATGAATCTGCGTAATACGCGTAGAATACATGCAGTAACGCAGAATTATTATGAAGGACATCTTATTGAGTCATTGGGTCCCGAAGGCACAACCGTGGAGTGGATTAAATGCAAAACTGCCGAAGCCGTAATTTCCACGATAGGGGTAATTATCGGCAGGCTTGTCGTTCAAGAATGCATACCCGTCCGCGATATAGCGATTCTCACAGGCAATGAAACATTGATCGAAAAAGCCGGCTGGTCACGTTTCATCGCAGGGCATCCCACAACTAACTGCAGTAGGCCTCAAGACAATGCGATAACTGTCGACACGATCAGAAGATTCAAGGGGCTGGAAAGCAAGGTGGTAATTCTTGTCGTTACAAAGGAAATAGTTTCAAACACTGAAATGCTGTATGTGGCAACATCACGTGCACGCGATCATTTGATAATAGTAGGGATAGAAATAGAAAAAATTCCCCACTAATAAAATAATCGGAAAACCGTTGGATTAGTTATACGGGCGTAGTTCGAGGCGTGTGTCAGGATTCTGTTAGTGGTTGCGAACGCTTCCAACGGTAATAAATTCTAACTGTCTTGATGGAGATTGCTTCATTATTGCGACCTTTCCTAGGTTAAGGGCGTTATAATTTACTTTCTGAAAAAGACAAAAGTGTTTATGAGCACTTGCCTGCCTGTTCGTGGAGAAAATAGCCACAATAAGCTAATAGAAAGTCTGAAAAACATTAAAAAACCACAACTATTTAGGATTAGTGACCGCCATGCCCAGATTTAGTTTCTTTACTGATAGAGCTTCTATAACTTGATTTAGATCTTTTCTGCCGAAATTTTTTATTTTTAGAAGATCACTGTCTCTTTTCCTAACCAAGTCACCGATGGTGTTGATGTTCACGTTCTTGAGACTCCGAATTGTTTTCGGATCCAGTTCAAGCTCCTCCAGCTTTTCCTCGAAAATGCCCTGTTTTCTCGTAACCGAAGGTGAGATAGCCTGCGTAACAGTAGATTGAGAAGGAATATATTTATCTGGATCATAGAATTTTCTAAGAATCTCGTATACAAAATCGATCATGACGGCACGTGCTCTTAGGGAGTACTTCACATCTACAAGTTCATCGGAAATATATGGCCATCTGTCAATGAAGTACTGCTCGGTTGTCGACTGCAAGGTAAGTTCTCCGAGTTTTTTAATCGTATCGTTCTCGTGCTGGATAAACTTCTGCCAGAAATTATTAATGTCGATGGTTCTTAATCCGGATGGCGATATCTCATCAACTGTCGGTATGCTTAAGACAGATAAAAGATAATCCTTAATTTCATCTGGTTCGTTTAATGCCTTGATAATCTCGGGTGCGTTCAGTTTAGTCAGAACATCCACTATCCTTCTGGTAAACTCCTTTTCAATCGTATCTTTCTCCTCCTGCAGTCTTTTCAAAGCAGATTTCTTCTGCTCTAGTTCAACACCAAGTCCGGCGAGATCTTCTTTCATTTCTTTCATTTTAATCCTGCAGCGTTCGATCTCAGTTTCCAAGCGTTCAATTTTTTCGTTTTCTATGCTCTTTAGTCTCGCGATTTCCTCTTCGTTATTTCTATTCGTATTTTTTATGCTTTCCAACTCGTCGCAGAGTTTCTCAATCGCTTCATCGAGATGCCCTTTCTCCCTCAGAAGTTTTTTATTTTCACGGGCTACAGCATGGATTTCACCTTTTAGTTGTTTTACTTCAGCTCTTAGTTTTTCGGCAATTATAAGCTCTTTTCTCTCTTCCTCTACAGCATTATCACCGCTATCGACTTTTTTACCTACTGAATCAACGAGCACAATTTCCTCTTCTTTCGAAAAAGTTATCCTGCTGAATAAAAGAATATAGAGGCCGTCCCGATCTTCCAGGCAGCTGGTCAGTTTTTCAAAATTATTTTTCGGCAATTCTTCGTTTTTCGTTGGTTCTTCAGTACTTTTCCCTCCGTAAATATTCTCCGTTTCTAACAGGGCATCCATTACGGGTACTAGTTCTTTCTTTTGCTTGCACCAGAATGAAAAAAGCATACTATAATCGTCTTCTTCAGAAGCTTTCAGAATAACACTTCTGGTCCTGTCTATATGCTGAACTTTAAGCTGGAATCCACCTGTCTGGAAACGTTTCAAATACTTGTTTTTGGCTTCACATATCTGTCTAAGAGAGTCCCATTTAATTTCATCTAACATTAGTTTTAGATAATTCCTGATCTCGTCATCGCTATATCTATCTTTTAAATGAGTAATCATAGCATCTCTCTTATTTGTCGTTTTCCTGTAAATTAAATGCCGTAACCTTTTTTGAGCGAAACGCGTGTTTGACGTATGATGCTCTCGATTTTTTTGCCACACAGAAGAAACTCGATACGGTTTGTGAGCTCTCTCAACGTGATTTTCTGCGATTCTTCCAGAGTCATTCCGTTAACGGAAGCCAGCAGCTGCTTTGCCGCAAAATATTGACCTTTCTCCAGTTCATACCTGACGGTCTGAATGATAATCTCAAAATCCCTATTATCCGGCTGTTCCATCCCTTCAGGCTGACACATTACTGTCCACGATTTCCCGTACTCCTTGATGTTTCGTCTATCCTGAATATTCTGTAACATTAAGAGTCTGACTATATATTTTTTCTCTTTAACCGGAGGACTCTGGAGCCGGATATCAAATAATTGCGTCTGAAAATCAACATCCGTGCACATTAGCTCTTTGTCACCCCGCCTGTTAGCATCTTTTACTTCTTCCTCATAGACTTCAAAGACAACTCCTGAATTCACGGGTCCTGAGAGACCAATCCCACCAAGGACCATACCGTTTATGAAGTGCTCATTTATTACAGGATTTTCCACAGTGAGCGTGTAAAGAATATCAAAAGTCCACTGGAAAAAACCTGACTTTATTATGATCTGATTTTTAGTCTTCGTTAGTCTGCCGCGAATATCAAGATGAAGGGTTGATACAAAGGTTCCTCTTTTATGAACCACTTCAATGTCCATTCCGTTTAATGATACGGTTGGGGTTTCAGGTAAGCACTGTATTATAAGAACATCATATTTGCCGAGTTCCTGTCTTAAGAGGCTCCTGAGCATTTCCTGTTTTCCTTCATTTGAAATTAGCCTGCATCCCGCCACTTTCGGAATGCAGCTGAAATCCCAATTAATTCCCGCTTCTCGAATCAAAATTTTCGTCGAATACTCGCGATGATTTAGCTTCCAGTCTCCATCTGCTCCCTGTACGAGGTCAATGCAGGCGTTTTTGTTTCCTGTCTTGTCATTGAGCGTTAAATGTATGCGGTTCGAACCGTAGCTTACGTCTGCCTCGATTGCCTCTCCTTCTCTAAACACATCCTTAATTTCCAGTTTAAGATCCGGGAAAAGACAGATCCTGTCGGATGATAATATATGACCTTTTTTGCTGAGGGAAATCTCCACTCTAGTTATTCCGGACGGGAAGTTCTCCAATTGCAGGTTAACTAGTTTGGAAAAATCTTCCGAATTGAACTCTAGACCCTGTGTCGTGATCCGACCGGCAGGACCCGATTCGAACTTTGTGATTACGGGCATACTGTCATTTATCACAACATTCCACATAAGTGATGTTCTGGCCTCCACTTCGGGAACTGGTGTCAGTACAAGATTAAAATCCGTAACCCTTCTACCCTCTTTAGGCCTGAATTTGATCCCCCTGTAATTACTCTCCATGACATTATAGATGCTTACAGTGTAATCTGAAAAATTATCAAAACGCCAGTTCCATACGTCTCTGTTATTTGACACTTCTATCGAACAGGACAGTTGTTTGTTTTCCCACTTTAATGAGAGAGCTCTGTATCCACCGCACTCACTTTCTCCCGTGATTTGCAGGTTACTAGGTTTAACCGCATCCGCGGGGATGTCACGGGAAAGAAAAAGGGTTAAATACTTGTATCCCCAACCGTTTGAACAACCTTTTTTGACCGCGGGAATCTGCCACTGCTGGACTGGAGCAAAAAGCATTACAGGGTCCATCCTAATATTGCACGCCACCGGTTTACCGTTGACGATTAATTCCTCAAAAGTGTTACAGTTCATGGATCTCACGGTCATCTTGCCTGGTTGAGGATTCCCGATATCAATATAACACTGATCAATACGAGCCGTACCACTTTTGTCAATGAAAGAAGTCAAGGATCCTTTTTCATTTTCACCGGTTACAAAAAAGATTTTCTGGCTGGCAAGTGATGAGTCATGAAGTCTGAAACGGATGATCTCGATTTTTAACCCGTGCCGGTGCTTTTCGTGATAACCTGAATATCCCAGAGATAAAATAAAAAAGAAACCTGTTTCAGGATTTCTTTCTGCAAGCAGTCGTCCATTTTCATCATGGATAACCAGAGAAGTGGCCTCGGGTATTTCACTAAAAAAGACCGCTCCCTCCGGCATTGGGCGCCCCATTTTTTTTATGTAAAACCAGTGGGTAACATCGTAGCGTTCAAAACCATCTATAGTAACTTTAAGCTTACCTGTTGACTTAAATAGAACGCCTCCACCTACTTCTAAAAGTTCTTTGTAAGGTAGGTGGTCAAGTTTCTCAAGATCCAGCCCATAAGCCGGCACGCATGTAAAGTGAATGGAACCAATGACATGCTCTCCGTACTGGATAAATCGGTAATTCCCAGCGCTGATAGACTTCCCTGAAGGGAGGATTATTGAAGTTCCCGGCGAAAGTGATGTCAGAATATTTCGGAGACGGGATGGTGTCACAAAACCAAGAAGGCGACTGTAAAGTTGCTCCAGCTGTTCCTCGTCACGCAAAATTTCCAGCGGATGAATACCTGTTTTTTCGTATATCAGGCCAGTGTAATCGCGAATGTTCTGAGAAACTATCTCTCCCGATTTTTCTATAAAGTCAAACACCGCTTTCAATTTTTCAACTACTCTTGCGAAAGCGTGACTGTAATCGACGGCGTTTTTGCTGATATTCATCAGATCTACTCTTTCAGAACTGGAGAGAGTCGGCAGAATAATTGAATCCTCGGCTAGACGAATTAACAGATCCTCAACATCTTCATATCTTCTCAGATAGCGGTAATAGATTACAAAGAAGTTTATGATATCGCTTATCTTTCTTCTGGGAATGCCACTTTCCAGAATTAAAGACTGGACAAATTCCCGACGATCGGAAAAACGGCTGTGGAGAAGCTCTATTCCTTCGTTGCGAAAACCTTTTTCCCAGATCCAGTCGTAGACAGTGTAATCAGCTCCCCTGTCCATCAGTTTCCTATAACTGTCCCAGAACCGACCGAGATAATCATTTTTAATAAATTCACAGACGCCGGCAATTGCAACTACACGGGCTTTCGATGCAATTGTGCCTTGGATATTGTGATGATAGCCATGGTGCAGTGTCTTCTGAACGGATAGCATTTCCGTAATATAAAGGCCGAGATCGAGTTCTTCAAAACTTATTCTATCAGGGATGGAACGACCGAGGGCAATATATTCTTGACGCACTCTATTTCTATCATCTTCAATATATTGATAGAGCTTTTCAGTCAGTTGGACAAACTCTTCAAAATTTTTAATGACTTTGATTTCACCGGGCATAATTTGATTTTCTTTCTTTGACCGCGGGTAAGAAATCTTTTAATTAAAGAAGGTGTCTAGAATCATTCTTTTTGTTTTTGCTTTATTGCAATTTCGTGAAACTCTATGAACTCTATAATGAATTCTTGTTCTAAAGTTTCCCCTCGCTTTAGAGAAATGTCCACTTGCGATAAAGATTCAATCTCTGGATATTTATTCTCGAAAAAATCTTCTGACGAAACAGCTTTGTCACTTATCAAAACTCTGTAGCCTTGTTTTTCCAGTTGCTGGCAAATAATGCCCAAGGCTGAATTTTCATTATCTTCTTCAAGAGCTATAAATATTTTTTCAATATTCATTTATTAAGTCTCCCATAATAAGTATTAAACTAGCAAATGCTTTACGTAATTTCAATATCCTTAACAAATATAATGTCAGAATTTTTTGTGTTTATTAATAGGACTTTCATTTTATTTACTCTTTTTCATTACATCTTTTGTTTCGGTGACTTTAATTAATTCTGAAATGGGTAATACTCTTGTTGGATTAAGTTTATCCCAGATTAAAGATTCAACCAACACTCTTCCACCATCAGGATCTTCAAGTAAAACCATTAATATCTTATCGTCACCCGGGTCAACCACTCTCCTAAATCTGACCCTATCTCCCTTTTTTAATTCCTCATCTTTTGCTGGTTTATTGAATTTAGCGGCATCGCTTTTTTTCATTTTCTCCCTCCCTATCACTTTTTTGAGGAGATTTTTCTCTGTGCTTCATAAGCAAATCCGTTAGTGCCTCAATCATCAAATCTTGAACAGAAATATCTTTTGTTATGGAGAGTATCCGAACAGCCTTTGCAAGTTCAGGTGGTATCCTCCCCCCGAATATTTTCCAATCTGACTTTGGACTCATTTTAGATGACTTGGATCTGGCCATCGCTCCCTCCGAGTATAAAATTTATATTAAATTAATCAAAATAAACAAAATAGTCAACATAAAATATTGTTAACTTGTTAACATATTACTTTTTCTCCTTTAGAACAAAAACTATACAATGAAAAAATAATTTATTATAAAAGTCAAATGTCACAAAACTGATCAAAACTCGCTATAATGTAAAATACACGGTGAATAACTAACTCCAGCCGCCCTTGACTAATTCAGCCTCTCCGCTATAATTCAAAGTCGCATTCCGTACCTTAATAAACTCATACAGATCACCCTTTCCGACTTAATCACCATAAAGTGCCTATATATGCCCTTCAAGAAGCCTATGGTAATAAAAAAATTAAAACTGACATGAACACACAATTTTTGTCAGAAGTTGTTTTT
>CAYMWM010000037.1:10981-30298 GCA_964394185.1 uncultured Smithella sp. | reverse complement strand
AGGCCATGCCGAAGAACATGCTTAAGACATCTTTTCTTTCCGAAGCCCAGGCCACAGATTCCACTCTCAGGGGATGCAGAGCGAAAAAAGCCGCGGCGAAAGCGGAAGGCCAAAAATTATTCGTTGTTTTGTTCAGAAATAGAAACAAAAAGATAACGGCTCCGATATGCAGAAGCAGGCTGACCAGATGATGGCCGCCGGCATTGGGTCCGAACAAGCTCCAATCCAGCGTATGAGAGAGCCAGGTGAGGGGATGCCAGTAACTGAAATACGTGGTTGTAACAGCCCATTTAACGGTTTCCTGATTTAATCCCGATTTAATATGATTATTTTCGGTGACGTATGCCGGATCATCATAATTAACGAAACCATTGCCGGCTATCCTGCCAAAAGCGGCCAGACAAACAACAATAAGCAGTATAATAATCAGATAAACATTTTTTTGTTTCATAGTTTATATATACCAATTTTTTCAAAATATGGATTTATAATAATCTTGTGAACAAAACCGGTTCAGCGGCACAGCCCCTTTCCTATGGCGGCTTGCCGTGTTGCACAATTGCCCAATTCGCAGGCTTTTTGGGCGTCTATGCAACCCCCATCATGATTTTTCATATCAAAATGTACAAGAGCTCTGTTGTTGTATGCATCTGCGTAATCAGGTTTCATCATTATGGCTTGATCAAAATCATCCATTGCTTTTTGGTTCAAACCAAGTTTTGTGTAAATAATTCCCCTGTTGCTGTATGCTTTTACATAATCACCGTTCAAATCGATGGCCTTGTTAAAATCGTCTAATGCTAATTGGTATTGTCCATTTTTACCATAAGACGTTCCTCTATTATAATACGCCTCCGTGTAATCCGGCTTTAATGAAATAGATTTGCTGAAATCATCTATAGCAAGCTGATATTGCCTCAGTTTGGCATAAGCATTTCCCCTGTTATTATATGTGCCGTAATTGGGTGATATGCGGATGGCCTGATTGTAATGGTAAATGGCTTTCATCATTTGATTCTGTTTTGAATAATAATACCCTAAATTGTTATGTGCCCGATCATTATTTTTTGTTACACGCAGGGCATGGCTGAATAAAGTGGCGGTATTTTTCCAAAAGCCGCATTGTGTCCATGTTAAAATAGATAAGGCAATAAGTATGACTACTCCCGCAGGGAATAAGAATTTTTTTTGTACATATTTTTCTGGCAATAAAAGAGGAATTCCCCACGTCATCATAACAGTAATGCCGATAAAGGGCAGATAAGTATGACGATCGGCCATGGCCTGCATACCTGCCTGTATCAATCCGATTAAGGGAATCAAAGTTCCCAGGTATATAAACCAGCCGACAAATAAAAAAGGCAGTTTCCTGATGTAATATAAAACTGTCAGGGTAATGGATACGATGATCATGCCGGAAATAAAAACTTTCCAAAGCGGCAGAGATAATTCATATGGATAATATACTGCCAGGTTGAAAGGCCAGAAAATTTTACCCAGATAAGCTGTATAAGAAACGATCGCATTACTCAGACGTGTCATGAACGGCAGATAATCCAGGGAAGGCAGAGATCTATATTCATGTTGTCCCCAGAAAGTAAGAAAACTGGATGCAATCGTCAGGCAGATAAAAGGAATTTTTTCCCCCAAAAGCCCTGCAACCGAATGAACGCCTTTGCCCTGTCCATCCCGGGCTTTTTGCCAGCGCCTCAGCGGCCAGTAATCCAGAAGCATCAATACAAAGGGCAGCGTGACCATCATCGGCTTGGACATCAACGCCAGCGCAAATAATATCAGGCATAGAAAATATCGTGATGCGTTGTTTTTTTGAGCATAGAAAGCATAAGCATATAGGCAGGCCATGCCGAAGAACATACTCAGAACGTCTTTCCTTTCCGCTGCCCATGCCACGGATTCCACCCTCAGGGGATGGATCGCGAAGAAAGCCGCGGCGAAGGCGGAAGGCCAGAGATTATGCGTTGTTTTATATAAAAAGAGAAACAGAAGGATAACGGCTCCGATGTGCAGAAGCAGGCTGACCAGGTGATGACCTCCGGCATTGGCTCCGAACAGGCTCCAGTCAAGCATGTGGCTAAGCCAGGTGAGAGGCTGCCAGTAATAAAAAGATGAACTTGTAAATGCCCATTTAATACTATCGTAACGCAATCCGGATTGAATATTGAGATTGTCGATAATGTATGCAGGATCGTCAAAGTCAACAAAATCATTGCCGGCTATCGGGCTGAAGGCGGCCGAGGCAACAACTATTAATAACATTATGACAAGGTATTTATATTTTCTGTTCAACGACAAAATCCTTCACTTTGCAGAGCTTCCCAGTTTTCGCATTTTCCCAATTCACAGGCCTTTTTCGCATTGCTGCAGCAGGACACTTTATTGCCCTGTTTATAATATATAAAAGTTCTGTTGTCATAGGCATCGACAAATTCAGGTCTGTAGAAAATGGCTTTGTTGAAGTCTTCCAACGCCAGATCAAGCCGGCCGATGGCAGCGTAGGTAATTCCTCTGTTATTATAGGCCCTGTAATTTGCGGCATTTAAGCTGATGGCTTTACTGTAATCATTTATGGCAAGCTGAAATTGATTTTTTAAATGATAAATAGCCCCTCTGCTGTTGTAAAATGAACCGTCTTCCTTATCAGGCTTTAAAAGGATGGCTTTATTGTAATGACTGAGAGCTTCATCGAAGTTACCTTTTTCATACAGAGCTGAGGCATAATTGCCATGTGCCAGAGCGTTATTTTTTGTCACCTTCAAGGCATGACCCCAGAGTTCTATACTGTTCTTCCAGTAACCGCATTGCTGCCAGGTCAGAATGGCCAAAAGCGCGACTAGCGCAATGGCAGACGGAAATAAAATATACCTTCTTACAGATTCATTCCTGATAAGCGACAAACTACCCCAGGCCGCCATGACGGATATGCCAATGGCTGGCAAATAATGGTATCGGTCAGCCATGGCGTCGCTTCCTATCTGTACAATCTTGATAACGGGTAAAATAGTTATCGAATACCACAGCCAACCCACAAAAAGGTAGGGCAGACGTTTTATCTTGACGATAACATAAGTGGTGATAACCAGAATCAGTAATGATGCTCCTATAACCTGATAAGATGGAATTTGAGCCGGGAAGGGATAAAAAACAGCCATATCATGAGGCCAGAATGTTTTTTCCAGATAGGTCACAAAGGAAACAGCCGCATTGGCGAGTCGTGAATCCAATGAAGCAGGTTTCAGCACAGGAAAATGTCTCAGTGAAGGAATGTAATATTGAACATAAAATGTGACAATGGAGAAAACCGCCGATAAAACGAAAAAAGGAGTTTTTTCCTTCAACTGCCATAAAATCCAATTTGATTTACTTTTTTGAGTCTCAAAACGGTTCAGTGGCCAGTAATCCAGAAGAATCATGATTGCGGGCAATGTGACCACCATGGATTTACTCATCAGAGCACAGAAAAAACTGAAAAAAACGAGCAGGTATCTTCTTACAGCCGGTTTTTCAGTATACCATGCATAGAGACACAAGGTCAGCATCCAGAAAAATGCGCTTAGAACATCTTTTCGTTCCGTAGCCCAAGCAACCGATTCTACATGTAGCGGGTGAAGCGCAAATACGGCGGCAACAAATGCACTGGGCCATAAAGCCCCCGTCATGCGGTTAAAAAGCCAAAATAGAAGAAGCGCGCTGAGTATGTGCAGGATGAGATTGGTTATATGGTAACCACCGGGATTTAATCCATAAAACTGATAATCCAATATAAAAGAAAGCCACAGAAACGGATTCCATAAGTCGGCATGGTTTGTAGTGAATGCCCAGAGTAGCACATCCGGAGTGATACCGGATTGAAAATTACTGTTATTTATTAAATAAACCTGATCATCAAAGTTGATAAAATCGAATCCATGCACCTGCCAGTAAACAGAGATTGTAGCCAGAGTCAGAATGATATAAATGATAAACTTTCTTCTGCCATCACTATTATTAAACTTAACTAACATCTCATATCTCCATTGCTGCTTTGAACATCTGCCAAGATTTTAAAAAATCTTTCTTAAAAGAAAGTCGGGTATTGTCAATTATGAAAAACATAACTTAACGGCACAATTCCTTTCCCGTGAGGAGTTGCAGAGCCGTGCAGTTCCCCAATTCACAGGCTTTTTTGGCATCACTGCAGCCCGACTCAATGTCCCCTGTATTCCAATTTACAAAAGCCCTGTTGTTCCACGCATCCGCATAGTCGGGCTTCAGAGAGATGGCCTTGTTGTAATCCTCAAAGGCCTGCTGATGCCTGCCAAGTTTCAGATAGATACAACCCCTGTTATTGTAGGCATCGAACGAAGCGGGATCCAGACTGATGACCTTGCTTAAATCATCAATAGCCTGCTGATACCGGCCCAGACTGATATATACGCCACCTCGATTGAAGTAGGCCGCAAGATGATCGGGTTTCAGACGGATGGCTTCACTTAAGTCATCAAGGGCCGGCTGGTAATGGCCAAGACCCTGATAAAGAGTTCCCCTGTTGTAATAGGCATTATCATAATCGGGTCTCAGGCGAATGGCTTCGTTTAAATCTTCAATGGCCTGCTCATACCGGCCTGCCTTGGCTAAAGCAACGCCTCTTTTATCGTAGCTCAAAACAAGATTGGGCATGATGCGGATGGCCTCGCTGAAGTGAGAGATGGCTTCATCGGTTTTCCCCTCATCAAACAAAACGGAGCCTAAGTTGACATGTGCCACATAATTGTTTTGTGTCGCATGCAATGCGTGAGTGCATATTTCTGCGCTGTTTTTCCAGTAGCCGCATTGTTTCCATGCCAAAAGAGTCATAGAAAGAAGAAAGACGAATGCAACCGGGAATAAAATCTTTTTACGTATATTCTCTTTTCCGAATAAAGAAGGTATCCCCCAGGCCAGCATGATGCTTATGCCTGTTAATGGCAGGTAAGTATAGCGATCGGCCATTGCCTGATTACCAACCTGAATTATTCCGATGACGGGAGCAATGATGATTGCGTACCACAGCCATCCAACGAAAAGATACGGTGAACGTTTTGCCGTCAAAATGACGATAACAGTTACGATTATGATAAGTGCAAAAGCCCCTGTAATCTGCCAGACCGGCATGTGGGGTGAGAAGGGATATAAAACGGATAGATTATGCGGCCAGAATGTTTTTATCAGATAAGAAATAAAAGAAACCGGCGTATTGATCAGCCGGGAAAACAGGGGGAAAGAAGCACCCTCTTCGAAAGGCTTTTGCTGAGCGATAAATGTTATCATAATAAAAACTGCTGATAAAACAAAAAAAGGCAGTTTTTCCCTCGCCTGCCACAAAATGGCATTGCCTTTTTGCGACTCGAAACGTTTGAGAGGCCAATAATCCAGCAAAATCAAAATCACGGGCAGTGTTACAACCATAGGTTTGCTCAGAAGTGCTAAGATAAAACTGAAAAAGACAAAGAGATATCTTTTTATGACCGGTTTTTCCGTGTACCGGACATAAAAGCATAAAGTCAGCATCCAGAAGAAAGCGCTTAAAACATCTTTGCGTTCGGCAACCCAGGCGACTGATTCCACATGCAGCGGATGCAGTGCGAAAACAGCCGCAACAAACGCACTCTTCCAGAGGGCTTGCGTCATGCGGTTAAAAAGCCAGAAAAGCAACAACGTGCCCAGAAGGTGCAGGATGAGGTTGGTCAGATGATAACCGCCGGCATTTGAGCCATAGAGCTGGTAATCGAGCATCAACGATAACCATGTTAAAGGGTGCCAGAAATCCGCATAGGTTGTGCTGAAAGCCCAAAGAATTCCGCCGGGCGTTATTCCATATTTTATCTGTTGGTTCTCTGTTATGTAAATATTATCATCAATATTGATAAAATTGAATTGATGCACCTGCCAGTATACGGCCAGGGTGGCCAATATCAAAATGATATAAAGGGCCAGTTGCTTTTTGTTTTGAACTGTATGGAGTCTATTTAACATAATATGAAACCTGCCTGAATTTTCGGGAATGAAGTTTTTAATTCTTTAAAATATCTAATTTTTTAATATAAAGTCAAGAACTACCAATCAGGGTAACATGAATCAGCGGCAAAGTCCCTTTACAGTGGCGGCCTGCAAAGCCGTGCAGTTTCCCAGTTCACAGGCTTTTTGGGCATCCCCGCAGCCTGATGCAATATTACCCGTATTCAAATATACAAACGCCCTGTTATTCCACGCATCCGCGTAATCAGGCTTCAGATCGATGGCTTTGCTGTAATCCTCGAAGGCTTGCTGATACCGGCCAAGTTTAAGATAGATAAAACCCCTGTTATTGTAGGCATCGAAGGAAGTGGGGTCCAGACGGATGACCTTGCTTAAATCATCAACAGCCTGCTGATATAGTCCAAGGTTTATAAACACTGAGCCGCGGTTGAAGTAAGCTGAAGGATTGTCAGGTTTCAGGCGGATGGCTACGCTTAAGTCACTAATGGCCAGTTGATACTGTCCCAGATTCTGATAAAGCGTTCCCCGGTTGTAATAGGCATTGGTATAACCGGGATTAATAGAAATAGCCTTGTTGAAATCTTCGATTGCCGACCTGTGCTGTCCAAGTTGGGCATAAGCAAGCCCTCTTTGTTCATAAATACTGACATCATCGGGTTTCAGGCGAATGGCCACGTTATAGTCATTAATGGCCTGTTCATATTGGCCGAGCTTGGCGTAAACAATACCTCTGTTTAGATGGGGTAAAGTATCGGCAGGCGCTATATGAATAGCCCTTGTATAATGATCAATGGCTTCTTCGGCTTTTCCTTCGGCAAAAAGAGCAAGGCCGAGATTCGTATTAGCGAGGGCGTTATCCTTGGTTACACTCAAGGCATGGCGGAAGAGCACAATGCTGTTTTTCCAGTAGCCGCACTGATGCCAGGTGAGCGCTGATAAAAAGATGATCACGGCAACGCCTGCGGGGAACAGGACTTTTTTGCGGATATTTTCACTTCCGGCCAGATAGAACATCCCCCACGTCAGCATGAAGGCAAGTCCGACGGAAGGCATGTAAGTGTAACGGTCGGCCATCGCCTGGGAACCGACCTGCACCAGCCCGATGACCGGAACAAGCGTCCCCAGATATATAAACCAGCCGACAAATAAAAAAGGCAGTTTTTTTATGTAATATAGAGTTGCCAGCGTCATGCCTGTAAGAATCATGCCTGCAATCAGAACCTTCCACAGCGGCAAAGACCATTCATAAGGATAATAGATGGACAGATGAAAAGGCCAAAGGGTTTTCCCGAGATAGGCCGCATAGGAAACAATGGCATTGCTGAAACGTTCAGAGAAGGGGATGATTTTAAAAGAAGCCACCGAGCCTGCTTTGTTCTGCGCCCAGAAAGTCAGCAGACTGGAGATGATGGTTAATACCATAAAAGGAACCTTCTCCCCGATCAGCCCCCGGACGGAATGAATACCTTTCCCCTGTCCCTCCCATGCTTTTTGCCAGCGCCTCAAAGGCCAGTAATCCAGAAGCATCAATACAAAGGGCAGCGTGACCATCATCGGCTTGGACATCAGAGCCAACGCGAATAATATCAGGCACAGAAGATATCGGGATGCTTTGGCTTTTTGTGCATAAAAAGCGTAGGCATACAGACAGGCCATCGCGAAAAACATACTCAAGACATCTTTGCGCTCCGCAACCCAGGCCACCGATTCCACCCGCAGGGGATGCAGAGCGAAAAAAAATGCTGCAAAAGCGGAAGGCCAGATATGATGGGTTGTTTTATTCAAAAAGAGAAACAGAAAGAGAACGGCTCCGATATGCAGAAACAGACTGACCAGATGATGACCACCCGCATTGGCTCTGAATAATCTCCAGTCCAGCATGTGGGAAAGCATGGTCAGCGGATGCCAGTTGCTGGAGACCACGGCTGTCGCCGCCCATTGAATGCTTTCTTGATTTAAACCGGATTGAACATGATTGTTTTCGGTCATATACAGATTATCATCAAAATTGATGAAATCGTTGCCTCTTATCCGGCCAAATGCAGCCAGACAAACAACAATCAGCAAGATCATGATGAGATATACATGTCTTTGTTTCATCGCTTATCTATACCCGTCTTTTCATCATGCAAAATAAGGCAAAACCATATGAATGAGAACCGGTTCATTGGCACAGACCCCCTTTTCTGGCGGCCTGCAACGCCGTGCAATTCCCCAGTTCACAGGCTTGCCGGGCGTCCCTGCAGCCGGATGCCATGTCCCTCCTGTTCAAGTATACAAATGCCCTGTTGTTCCAGGCGTCCGCGTAATCAGGCTTCAGAAAAATAGCCTTGCTGTAATCCTCAACGGCCTGCTGATGCCGGCCAAGTGTCAGATAGATACAACCTCTGTTGTTGTAGGCATCAAAAGAAGCGGAATTTAGTCTGATAACCTTGCTTAAATCGTCAATCGCCTGCTGATACCGGCCCAGACTGATGTATAAGCTGCCGCGATTGAAATAAGCCGCAAGATGGTCAGGTTTCAGGCGGATAGTTTCACTCAGATCACTTATGGCCGATTGATATCTGCCAAGACCTTGGTAAAGAGTTCCTCTGTTGTAATAGGCATTATCATAATCGGGCTTCAGGCGGATAGCTTCGTTGAAATCGTCAATGGCCAGCTGATGACGGCCTGCTTTGGCTAAAGCAATCCCTCTTTTATCATAGCTCAAAAAAAGGTTTGGCATGATGCGGATGGCTTCGTTGTAATGAGAGATGGCTTCTTCGGTTCTTCCTTCATCAAACAGAGAGGAACCCAAATTGATGTGTGCCGCATAATTGTTTTTTGTGGTTTGTAAAATGTATTTATAAAGTGCAATAGCGTTTTCCCAGTAACCGCATTGTTTCCATGCCACAAAGGACATGGAAAAAAGAAATGCGATGGCCATCGGGAATATAATCTTTTTTCGCATATTTCCTGTTCCGAATAATGGCGGTATCCCCCAGGCCAGCATGATGCTTATGCCTATTAACGGCAGGTAAGTGTAACGGTCGGCCATTGCCTGCAAGTTAATTTGGATTATTCCAATAACAGGGAGGATGGTTATAGCGTACCAAAGCCATCCGACAAATAAATACGGGGAACGTTTTCTCAATGCGATAATCGAAATACTGACAACGATAATCAGGAAAAAAGCTCCCAATACTTGCCATGAAGGAATCTGTTCCTGAAAGGGATAAAAAACAGACAGATCATTAGGCCAGAATGTTTTTTTCAGATAAATAATGAAAGAGACAGGCGCATTAGCGAAACGGGAAATAAGCGAAAAATGCTTCTCAGTTGTTTTTTCCGGCGAAAGGAGTGTTATGACAACAAGAACCAGAGACAAAACAAAGAATGGCAGTTTTTCTTTCATCTGCCATAAAAAGGCGCTGCCTTTTTGCGTTTCAAAACGTTTTAGCGGCCAGTAATCAAGCAGAATCATGATAATTGGCAGAGTGACAACCATGGGCTTGCTTAAGAGCGCCAGGCTAAAAGTCAAAAGAATCAATAGATATCTTTTTATGACTGGTTTTTCTGTGTAATAAACGTACAAACATAAAGTCAGAATCCAGAAAAAAGCGCTCAGCACGTCTTTGCGTTCGGCAACCCAGGCGACTGATTCCACGTGCAAAGGATGCAGCGCGAAAAACGCGGCGATAAAAGCGCTTTTCCAGAGAGCTTTGGTCATACGGCTAAAGAGCCAGAAAAGCAATAATGTGCTCAGAATATGCAAAAAGAGATTTGTCAGATGATAACCGGCGGCATTTAACCCATAAAACTGATAATCGAGCATAAAGGAAAGCCAGACCAGTGGATTCCATAATTCAAAATATCTTGTGGTGAATGCCCAGCAGATTTCCTTAGAGGTGATTCCTGACTGGATATGGCTGTTTTCCGTGATATAAATATTATCATCGAAATTAACAAAGCCGAAATGATGTACCTGCCAGTAAACAAAGAATGTTGCCGCCGTCAGAAAGATATAAATGAATAATTTTTTTTCCCCATCGCTGTTCTTTAACGAATTTAACATAAAATAATGTCCATACCGTCATGAAGATCCGGAATAAATGATTTGGAATTGACTCAAAAAGCCAGTGGACGTATTTTTAAGTTGACTTCCCCTGTTTTCTTCTCTATACGGTGTCTTCATTTTTTTATTTTTAAAAAGGCTTTCCCCTATATCATAAATTAATATGGACTTAATCATTTATTTTGTAGATTTTTTCATTCACCTCGATAAATACCTGCCGCAAATTATCCAGAGTTTCGGTACATGGGCTTATGTGATTATTTTTCTGGTCATTTTTTGCGAGACGGGTCTGGTGGTCACGCCTATCCTGCCCGGCGATTCGCTTTTATTTGCTCTGGGGGCGTTTGCCGCCCAGGGGGCACTGAATATTGAGATTTTATTGATTTCTCTCTGTATTGCCGCTGTTGCGGGAGACACCGTCAACTATTCTATCGGGAATTTTCTTGGTCCCAAAGTGTTTCATTATCAGGACAGCCGTTTTTTTAAAAAAGAACACCTGATACGGACACATCAGTTTTACGAAAAACACGGCGGGAAAACCATTATCATTGCCCGTTTTATTCCCATTATCCGCACATTTGCCCCTTTTGTCGCCGGAATCGGCACGATGAAATACACCCGGTTTATCGCTTATAATGTTATCGGCGGCGTTTCCTGGATATGTCTTTTTCTTCTGTCGGGTTATTTTTTCGGCGGCATTCCCGCTGTTAAAAGGAACTTCACGCTTGTCATCATTGCCATTATCATTATTTCAGTCCTGCCCGGTGTTTTTGAATACTGGCGTCAAAAGCGTATTTCTGCACGGGAAAATAAATAATCAACTATTCAAGATATTAATATGAAAAAGAAAACCGTTTTTCTTGTTGACTTTCAGGGGCGAATTGAGTATAATGTAACCGACGCTTGATAAAGGCAACCCGTACTGAAAGGGCGGGGCGCAAAGTTGCTGACCTAAGTCTTGTATCCTGGGATAGGGTTGTGGAACTGCCGGGCATTCAGAAAAGTGATTCAGCAGTTCTGATAAAAATAATAATCATATAAAATATGTGAAATAAAATAAGCTTGACAATTTTTTTTAGCCTGTATATGCTAAGACAATTGTAAAAATTTTTTTTAGCCCATATATGCTAAATCAATTGTAAAAAGTTCGAGCAGATTTTAATGAAACGTAATTTTTAGGAGTCCGTTTCGGGATGAAGTTTAACTACAAGCAGATTTTAGCGAAGTTGTTCTATCCCGGTAAGTTATTTGTTGCGTTGTTGGCTGGAGCGGGGATTATTTTTTTAATGGCTTCAGAAGGTTTTGCGCCGACAAAACCGACAAAAATGTCTGACGCTGATCTTTCCGACGTTAAAGGCCAGGCGTCATTTTTTAAGATAACACAGTTTACAAATACGACCCTTACCCCCTGGAACGAGACCGGAAGCACCAATGTCATTCGGCTGGAGCTGGGGTTGACCAATAAAATGAACGCCCATATGGCCGGTTTTAAAATGGGGTACTGGAATAACGGCAGCTTGGGCTGGGACCAAAACACAACAAATTATTTCTGGGGCGGCTTTGATCACTCGAGTTCTCCCATGACATGGGCGGGGATTTATCTGGATATAGGATTCAGCAATTTTGGTGATAACGCTAACCGTCATGTAAATTATATTGAAATAGGCACGATGAATGCTTCCGGCAGAATTACGGGGTCGCTCAACACGATTAATTCAATGATCAGCACAAGCGGAACAGGCCAGAATGACGGACTTTTGCTCCGCCAGACCGGGTCAGGTTTCCGGACGTGTCATTTTAATAATGAGATCATGGCCTTTATTTTTGCGACAAGGTACCGTTATCAGGCTGGCGGAACTTGCGGGTCGCCTGCTACGGATAATCTGGAAGGCGTTTTTATTAAGATTCCAAGTTTTAACTCCAGTTATCCGCCTGATTAATTGAGCAATAAAACTGCCGCCGGAAAAATTCCACGGCAGTTTAAGGAGCAAGTAAAAAGCAGCAAGTGAAGTTTGGGTAGGTTTAATGTAGAAGTAGAAGTATTTAACCCCGCCGGGGGGGGACCGGCGCCTTGAGGCAAAGCGGGAGTGACGTATAATTTGCAAACGTTTTGTCCGGTCAGGCAAAGGTTGATCATCCGGCACAACAAAAAGTCTAGGAGGAAAGAAGATGAAGAAAGTTTTATTGTTAACCGTTATCGCGTTGTTTGTAATGATGCCTTTGGCTTCATTTGCCAAAACCGCTATTTCAGAAAGCGAACTGTCTGAATTAACGGCTCAGGAAGGCGTCACGATTTCATTTGCCGGCCTGGCAATTTCTAACGTAGCTCTGGCTGTACAGTCATGGGGCGACTCTGACGGTTTCACCCTTTACACCTCTTCAGGTTGGGTAGGTGCTGCAATCTCCATGACGGGTGATGTTATTGCTCTGTCCGGCGCGATGACCATTGATGTCGGTTCAAGCGGAACCCTGACCGCTGTACGCATTGGTCTGCCCAGCGTAAACGTTGGTAGCTCAACATTCCAGGTTGACCAGATTGTCAAACTGTCGAATGCCAAGCAGCTTACCGGCACCCAGACACTGGGTACGGCTTACATGAGCGGTCTTACCGCGACTGTAACCGGCGCTGTTACAATCACTGCTCACTAATTTGAGCAAAACGGCGTTTGTATCAGCCGTTGCAAGATGGAAAAGGGGGCGTGGGCATTGCGCCCATGTCAACTTTTCGCAAGTTGTTAGTTGTAGAAAAGGGTTGTTTGCCCTTAAAGATTTAAGAGAGGGGAAAACATGAAGAAAATAATTTTAATAGTTGCTGCATTGGTTGTAATGCTGCCGCTGTCGTCATTTGCCAAAGCGATTATTTCAGACGAAGAACTGTCTGAACTGACCGCTCAGCAGGGCGTTACGATTTCATTTGCCGGCCTTGCAATTTCCAATGTGGCTCTGGCTGTACAGTCATGGGGCGATTCCGACGGTTTCACGCTTTACACCAATTCCGGTTGGGTAGGCGCGGCAATTGCCATGACAGGCGATGTCGTTGCGCTGACCGGCGCGATGACCATTGATGTCGGTTCAAGCGGAACCCTGACAGCGGTAAGAATCGGTCTTCCCTCGGTAAGCATCGGCAGTTCGACTTTCCAGGTTGACCAGATTGTCAAACTGTCTACGGCCAAGACGCTGTCCGGCACCCAGACGCTGGGCACGGCTTACATGAGCGGATTGAGGGCGACGGTAACCGGAGCTCTTACGATTACTGCCCATTGATTGTATGAGCAGTGGATGAAGGGAAAAGAAAGCAAAGGCAATTGCCGATGCTGTCTTTCCATAATGAGTTAATCGTTGAGATTAGGTTGTTCTCAATATGTTAAAGATATTAGAGAAAGGGGATAACATGAAAAAAATAGTTTTAATCGTTGCCGCATTGCTGATTATGCTGCCGGTAATGTCATTTGCAAAAACCACGATTTCTGAAAGTGAACTCAGTGAATTAACGGCTCAGGAAGGCGTCACCATTTCGTTGGGCGGTCTTTCAATTTCCAATATTCAGATAGCCGTTCAGTCATGGGGCGACTCTGACGGTTTCACCCTTTACACCGATTCAGGTTGGGTAGGTGCTGCAATCTCCATGACAGGCGATGTTGTCACGCTGTCCGGCGACATGACCATTGATGTCGGTTCAAGCGGAACCCTGACAGCGGTACGCATTGGTCTGCCCAGCGTAAACGTTGGTAGCTCGACTTTCGAAGTTGACCAGATTGTCAAACTGTCGAATGCCAAGCAGCTTACCGGCACCCAGACACTGGGTACGGCTTACATGAGCGGCCTTACCGCTACGGTTCAGGGCGCTGTTATCATTACTGCTCATTAATTTTGAGCAACAAGGCGTTTTTATAAGCCGTTATGGAATGGAAAAGGAGGCATGGGCATATATGCCCATACCCCCTTTTCACAAACCTGTAAAAAAATTATAATTCCGTTTGTTCAGGAAAAAAAGAAATACCCATAATTCACTTGCTGCTTTAATAACGTATAAAGAATAAAGATATTTAGATAAAGAATGATGCACTGAAAACCTCCGATGAGGGTTTGTGATGAAAAAAATTTCAATCATGATGATCGTTGCCCTGCTGGTGATTCCTTCATTGACGTCATTTGCCAAAACGGTAATTTCCGACAGCGATCTGGACAATCTGACGGCTGAAACCGGCGTAAGCATTACTTTTAACAGTGTTTCTGTCGTTGGCACTGTCAGCATTGAATCGGCATCATGGGGGGATAATGATGGTTTTGCAGGTAATACAGGCGCCGGGTATGCCGGATTTACTGACATAGACATTACCGGCGGCCCCAACCTGACGACACTCAACGGTTCCTTTCTGGTCGATATAGGCACCAGCGGCAGTTCAACCGTAATGAATCTTGGATTGCCTACCCTCACGATAGGGTCAATGGATCCCAATGGTGTGATAAGATTGGGCGCTAATAAGGATCTGTCCGGCGGCGGTTTGCTTGGGACTTTTTTTGTATATGGATTATACACCACGGCGGGAGGAGGAACGGCCCGGCTTTTTACCCAGGCGGGTCAAGGTATAGATTTTCAGTTTAACAACGTCACCCTTATGGGCGCGACAAATATGACTTCATATGCATTCACCGATTCGAATGGTTTTACCGGTAACACGGGTGAGGGAAGTTTTGGAATGCGTGATGTCTCCATTACCGGCAATGTCGCCAGGCTGGTCAGCACCACCGCGGCTGTCGATGTGGGTACGAGCGGCGCTGTCACAGCAGTAAACATTGCGATGCCCACAATTACCATGGGCGCCATGAATGTTATCAGCACAATGAAATTGTCGCCTAACTACACTCTGGCCGCCGGAGGCATACTGGGAGTTGTTGATATGCGGGGATTTTCCACGCAGGCGTCGGGCGCAATTCGGGTTTTTGCCCATTGACGTCTGAATTGAAAATGTTGCCCGGAAATAATGAATAATTTAAAGCATTTTTGTATTGATGAAAGTATAATTAAGTTGTAAAAAGATAAAAAAGGGGATTTTTATGAAAAAACCTTTAATGTTAACAATCGTGGCTTTACTTGTAATGATGCCCCTGGCGGTCTTTGCCAAAGCGATCATTACCGATAAAGACCTTGAAGCGGTCACCGCCGAGGCAGGCGTTACCATTGTCTTTACCAACGTTGCCGTCGGCGGCAGCACGGCCTTGAGCTCAATTTCATGGGGCGATCCCAGCGGTTTTACAGACTATACGTACACAGGATATTTCGGCATGTCCAATTGGACGGTAACCGGTAATCTGTCCGAAATTGCCTCCGGGCAGATGATGCTCATTGATGTCGGCACCAGCGGCACGATAACAAAGATTAACCTGGTGTTGCCGACGATCCGCATCGGCGGGGCTTCAGGGGTGAACATGTTAACATATCTGAAAACGGCTTACGATGGCACGCTGACAGCGAATGCGGCCGTAGGCGGTTTTATAGATGTCCGAGGTTTCAGAACCCAGGCCAGCGGCACTCTTACCATTTATGCCCACGACTAAATGACGGGGCAGAATTGAAGGCTATGACAAAAGAGAACTTCATTAGAGTCATTATACTGATATCGATTCTGCTGGTGTTTTTTTCCCAGACAGTATATGACCCTTTAGTGTTCGCCAAAATGCAGAAGATAGAAGATGACAACCTGTCCGATGTTACCGCCGAGGCGTTGTTTCTTGACATCAATGCAACTGCATTCATCACGTCTGATTCCATAAGCGTCAACAATAATGAGGGTGATTATCTTCAGTTAGCTGGTGTGCAGATTGGCCAGAATTCGAGCGGCACATACTACCCCACACGGATATATTCAAGTCAACTGGCGGATCTCGGGTCTGTGACCGGCCAAACGTGGATTCTTCTGGGTAATCTCGAATTTCCCTATACAGCCACAGCCGGTGGCAATACGCTTGATGCGTTTGCGCAAATTTACGTTAGAGGTCATTATCCCCGCCATCTACCCACTACTACGATGTTTACTCAATATATAGGAAATCTTTATATTCAAGGCTTTCAATACGGCCACAATGTCTATGGGATAACCCCGTGGCTTGATTGCGGCGACCCTCCCTTTATGATGTATTCAGCCAATGAGGTGAATGGTCTGGAACTCAGGTCGGAATTCGGGGGATATGTTAATCAGATAATTTACCGATGGAACACCAATAACAGGGCTCTGACCGCCTCCGGCCTGTATATTTTTTACGGCTATGGCAATGGCGCCGCTACTCAAGGTAATCCTGCCGAATGGACCTCGTCTCTTACCGGTAAAATGAAGCTGGGTGGCGCGTTCCCGGTCTATAATACAGGCGGCGGCGTGACAAGTGCGGCCGGCAGAACCGCCATGGGTGCCATCAATATCGGCACAAGCGGCACGAAAAGCATTATATTCATGGATATGCCCATGCACGGTTCCATACGAATCAGAAACCTTACTCTGGGCACCAGGAGCTTCGGTCCGGTGGCCATAGACGACGCTGTATTTTACAGAAACATGCTTGAATGGGATCTTAAAGCATTTAATTAATTGTCATCTTGAAACGGAAAATAAAAGTTTTGTATAATCTCCTGACAGGTCTTGTAAAAAATCCGTCTGACAATTTAACGGGCTGCATTTAGGGAGGACGCTTTTTCGTGGGAGCATTGGTCATTGCCGCTTTTTTTGCGGTGCTTGTTTCATTCACGGGGAGCCTTTACCCTCCTTTGGACCAGCCGAAATCGGAAATCAATATTGCCATTCCGGGATTCGGGCCCGGACACATCCGGACATATGTCAATCCCGCTTCGGAAATCAATAAGGGCCACCTGGTAAAACAGAGCTACGATTTTTCCTGCGGTTCTGCCGCTCTGGCCATCATTCTTAATCATTATCTCGGTGAGAATTTTACAGAAAGACAGGTTATTCAGGGGCTTCTCCATTACGGCGATGAAAGCCAGATAGCAAAACGGCAGGCTTTCTCGCTGCTGGACATGAAAAAGTTCGTTAAAGCGCTCGGTTATCAGGGAGAAGGATACCGGGGCGAGATAGAGGATCTGGAGACGCTGACCACTCCCTGTATTGTTCCCATAAAAATAATGGAATACCGTCATTTTGTCGTTTTCAGAGGCATTTATAAGGGGCACATTTTCCTGGCCGATCCCTGGAGAGGAGATATCAGTTTTACCTACGACCAGTTCCTCGATGCCTGGTACGATAAAGTTATCTTTGTGGTTACACCGCCTGAGGGCGGATATTCCATCAGCGCTCTGAAATTAAAGCCCAGAGATCTGGTTATTATTGATGAGGACGCAGCCAAGGAAATTATTTCTTTCAACAGGATGATTCCGGAAATTGCTGCCGCCGAAAGAGAGTACAGGTTGATGATGGATGTTCCCCGTACGTTTCAAATATACAAAGCCCGTAAATAACGTATAAAATATTTTTTCAGATATAAATAATCAGCCCCGAAGTCTTTATTGCTTTGTTTAAAAATCCCTGCTTCTGATAAAATTCACCGCATTGCGGAAAATCAACAGTCCCTGACCTTCAGGCGGTATGTCTTCTCTTGTCCACCGCGGATGGTTCATGCGGCTCAGATACGCCTCCGGATGGGGCATCAGGCCGAAAAGACGCCCTGTTTCATCACAGATTCCGGCAACCGAGTGCAACGAACCGTTCGGATTCGCCGGATATTCCATTGAAGGCGCACCGTCTGCTCCGCAGTATCTGAGAGCGCAGAGATTTTTCTTCTCCATCTGATTGATGACAGCGGCATCCCGGGGAATAAACTTCCCTTCGCCGTGCCGCACAGGCAGGTACAGGATATCCGTTCCCCTGGTGTAAACACAGGGACTTCCGGCATCGGCTTTTAAATAAGCCCAGCGGTCTTCAAAGCGCCCCGAATCATTGTAGGTCAGGGTGGCGCGCTGATGCGTGTAATTGCCGTTCAAGGCTGGCAGAAGCCCCAGTTTAATCATCAACTGAAAACCGTTGCAGACGCCCAGAATAAGCTTGCCCGCCCTGATGAATTTAATCAGCTGGTCAAAGAGCAGGCTTGAGCTGTCCTTGATACGGGCGTTGAGAAACCGGTTGACGCCGGCCTTGGCCGAACCCAGGTCGTCGCCGTCCAGAAAACCGCCCGGCAGGTTGAGAAAGGTATAGTCATCCAGACGTTTTTCTCCGAAAAGAAGGCCGCTGATATGAACAATATCCGCCGCGTCGGCACCGGCCATTTTACAGGCGCGTGCCATTTCCATTTCGCAGTTGGTGCCGTTGCCGGTCAATATGATTGCTTTTACTTTACGGGACATGGATAATTCCTGCTTAAAAATTAAGAGTCTTCTGCCAGGCGTTTTTCAACGCGCTGATTTTTTCCCGGATAATCCGTTTGCCTTCGCATCCCGTTACCTCAAAAAAATCACTGCCGGTAACGGCGCCGATAAAGCCGATAGTATTTCCCGCCATTATTTTTTCCAGTTCGCGCTGTTTATCCGGGCTGACGGTGATGATAAAACGGCTGGCGGTTTCCGAAAATAATATGTAATCGTTTCTTTTCTTTCCCCGGCAGGGAACCAGACTTAAATCAATGCTCATTCCCAGCATACCGGCAATGGAGGTTTCGGCCAGGGCAACAGCCAGTCCGCCGTCGGAACAGTCGTGGCAGGAAGCGATGATGCCGCGCTGAATGGCTTTGTGCATCGCCCGGTAAATTTTAAGAGCCTTCACGGCATTGACCCGGGGGACGTTGCCGCCGGTGATGTTTTTCATGGCCAGCCACTCCGAGCCGCCTGTCTCATCCGAGGTTTCACCGATAATATAAACGAGGTCGCCCCGCTTTTTTACATCCATCGTCGTGGCCTTGCGCACGTCTTTTATCCGGCCGATGACGGAATACAGGATGGTCGGCGGAATGGAAATTTTCGTTTTGCCTATCTGGTAATCGTTTTTCATGCTGTCCTTGCCGGAAATGCAGGGAACGCCGAACGCTGTCGTGTAATCGTAAATGGCCATATTGGCGCGCACAAGCTGAGCCAGCTTGTATTCGCCGTCGGGCGTTTTATCGGATTTAACGGGGTCACACCAGCAGAAATTATCAAGCCCCGCCAGATTGTCAATGTCGGCGCCGACGGCCACGGCGTTGCGGATGGCTTCATCAATGGCACAGGCGGTCATGTGATAGGTATCCATGTCGCTGTAACGCGGGCAAATGCC
>CAYMWM010000037.1:0-10971 GCA_964394185.1 uncultured Smithella sp. | reverse complement strand
GCGGCATCCGACGGACCGTCGTTTTGCGCACCGACCAGCGGTTTGATGACGGAGCCGCCCTGAACTTCATGGTCGTACTGGCGCACCACGGATTCCTTGGAACAAATATTCAGGCGGGAGAGCATGCGTTTAAGCTCAGCGCCGTAATTTTGCCGCTCCGTCAGTTTGGGTGCATTATGCTTCGGTATTATCCACCGGGCGTTGAGCTCCATCTGGGGAACGCCGTCGTGTAAAAAATCCATATCCAGATAGGCGACCGTCCTGCCGCCGTAAAGGACATGAAATTTACCCGAGCCGGTAAATTTTCCCATGACCGTCGATTCCACCCCCATCTTTCCGGACAGCTCCAGAAATGGTCTGATTTTTTTCGGGTCAACCGCAAGGGTCATTCTTTCCTGCGCTTCAGAAATAAGGATTTCCCACGGCTGAAGCCCTGCGTATTTCAAGGGGGCGTGGGTTAGATCCAGCTCGCAGCCGCCGGAGTAGGTGGCCATTTCGCCCACGGATGAGGAAAGCCCGCCCGCTCCGTTGTCGGTGATGGCGCGGTAAAGCCTACGGTCGCGCGCCATCAGCAGAAAGTCGGTCATCTTCTTCTGCGTAATGGGATCGCCGATTTGTACAGCCGTCACCGGTGACCCTTCATGCAGCTCTTCGGATGAGAAGGTCGCCCCGTGAATGCCGTCCTTGCCAATGCGTCCTCCCGTCATGACAATCAGGTCGCCCGGATGGATTTCCTTCTGATGGGTGGCTTTCCCTTTTATGCGCGCCGGCATGATACCGGCAGTGCCGCAATAAACGAGCGGTTTGCCTAAAAAGCGTTCATCAAAGACGATACTGCCGTTCACTGTCGGGATGCCGCTTTTGTTGCCTCCGTGTTCGACTCCTTCGCGCACCCCTTCATAGATGCGGCGGGGGTGAAGTATGCGCGGCGGCAGTTTCTTTTTATGAAAGGGCGAGGCAAAGCAGAATACATCCGTATTGAATATCAGCTTTGCGCCCAGTCCTGTGCCGAAAGGATCGCGGTTGACGCCGACGATACCGGTAAGCGCTCCGCCGTAGGGATCGAGCGCTGAAGGAGAATTGTGTGTTTCGACCTTGAAAACCAGGTTAAAATCGTCGTTGAATTTAATGATCCCGGCGTTGTCGACAAAAACGGAAAGGCAGAAATCCTTCTTCCCTTTGGCTTTGCGGATTTCAGCCGTTGATTTTTTGATATAGGTTTTGAAAAGGGAATCAACGGTCAATCTCTTTTGACCTTCGGTGTAATGTATCCGGCTGTTGAATATTTTATGCTTGCAGTGTTCCGACCAGGTCTGCGCCAGACACTCCAGTTCAACATCGGTAACCATCCGGCCAAGCCCCATTTTTTCTCTGGCGGCAACATTTTTTTTGTCCCGGTAATAGTCGCGGATGGCTTTCATTTCCTGCAGATTAAGAGCCAGAATGCCGTCTCTGCTGATTTTCATGAGTTCATCATCTCCGGCACCGGCGAGGTTGAATTCCCGGACGACCGGCTGCGCTGTCCCTGATACCTGCGGGATATAGGCAGGAATGCCGCGGGAAAAATCAAATTTTTTTCTGGAAACTATCTGGTGGCGTTCAATCAAATCGTTGGCCAGCAGTCCGGAAGCTATTTCCCGGGCATCTTTTTCAGTGATTTTTCCTTTGATGAGATATTGACGGGATGTATAGACGGCAAGCCCACGGCCCGCCGCATTGTCTCCCAGCATCAGTTCAATGGCTTCGCGGGCGGTCTTCCCTACGTTGTCGGTGACACCGGGACGGAATCCCACTTCAATCAGCCAGTCGAAATCAGCGGCCAGTGGTCTGTTGACGGAAAAATTCTGAATGATGGGATCGGAAAGAGGACCGGCGGCGATTTTATTGAGTTCGCCCTTTGTCAGTTCTCCCGCGATGGTATAAGTTTCAATCGTGCTGACTTTTTCAATGGGAAAGGATAGGTTGTCAATGATGCGCTTCTTCGTCCTTTCTCCCAAAGCATCACGGATGCCCTTTTTAAATCCAACTTCTATTCTGCTGGCCATGATCAATCCTGATATAAGCTTTAATCCGTTTGAATTTCACGGACGCCCGGTTTTATACCGAAAAGCTCTGAATTATGCAACTTACAAATAAATCTTTTATCGATATAAATTCAGGAGCCTTATATTTATATTCATTTACACATGAAAACAGTCATTTTGCTTGACATCAGGATGTTTAAATCGTTATATTCAACCGTCTTTTTCCTTGAGATTTCTGATTTTTTTATTCGCTTTCTGAAAAGCTTGTTTTTAGCCCGTATACGGATACTGCTTTGATAAAGGGTTCTATCCTTATATTATTATAAAGGAAAATCATGGAAATAATTCTAATTATCATTATCGTCCTTCTGGTTGCCGGTTTTGTCATTTTATTCTGGCGCGCCGGCCGGAATGTTGTGGATATCACGCCGCTCATGAGCAAAATCGACAGCCTGAATGATGCTCAGGAGAGAACGGACCGCTCTGTGCGCGATGAAATCGCGCGTTCGCGAACCGAGGCGCAAACGCAGGCACAGCAGGATAGAACGGAACTTTCCCTGCTGTTGAAATCATTCGAGGATTCCACACAAATGCGCCTGTCTGAACTTACCTTATCCTCAGAAAAAAAGATAGAATCCGTCAGGCTGATCATAGATGAAAAACTCAAACAGATTCATGATGATAACGCCCGACAGCTTGACCGGATTCGCGAGACGGTTGATGAAAAACTGCAAAGCACGCTGGAAAAACGTCTGGGGGAGTCTTTTAAACAGGTATCAGAAAGGCTGGAACTGGTTCATCAGGGTCTGGGCGATATGCGCAATCTGGCCGCCGGCGTGGGTGATTTGAAGAAAGTGCTGACCAATGTCAAGGCGCGCGGCACATGGGGTGAAGTCCAGCTGGGCGCGCTTCTGGAAGAAATTCTTTCACCGGAACAATATCTGAAAAATGTCAGGATAAACGAGAAAACCGCTGATTTTGTCGAATTTGCCATTAAACTTCCGGGGCAGAGCGACTTTCCCGAGGATTCCGTGCTGATTCCGGTGGATGCAAAATTTCCGGTCGAAGATTATCAAAGGCTGCTGGATGCGCAGGAACGCGCTGATGCGGCATCAGCGGATGATGCCGTCCGGCAACTGGAAGCCAGCGTTAAAAAATCCGCCAGGGACATTTCCCAGAAATACTTAATGCCGCCCAAAACAACGGATTTCGGCATTATGTTTCTGCCTTCGGAAGGTCTGTATGCCGAAGTCATCCGCCGCACGGCTGCAGAGAGAATATCATATCGTTGTTTCCGGGCCCTCCACGTTCGCCGCTTTTTTAAACAGTCTGCAGATGGGATTCCGCTCGCTGGCCATACAAAAACGCTCCGGCGAAGTCTGGAAAGTGCTCGGCGAAGTTAAAACGGCATTTGGCAGATTCGGCGATGCGCTGGATGCTGTGCGCAAAAAGCTGGAACAGGCCGCCAGTTCGGTGGAAGACGCGCAGAAAAAAACACGGACGCTTTCGGGTAAATTAAAAGCGGTGGAAGCCATGCCCGATACATTGTCACCTTTGGAAATCATGCCTGATGATGCAACATCAAATCCAGGACAGGAACAATAATATTGAGCAATGATTTTTTCTGAGGGGGAATCATGAGTGATGACATAAACGAGAAAAGATTCGAAGAACGCAGGCGTGACGACCGCCGTTCCGAAGACCGCCGGGGTGACGACCGCAGGCGCGGCGAGCGTAGAAAATATGAGCGGCGTTTGGATTTTCGCAAAAGGAATCAGGAAATTATACGCGAAAATATGGAGAAATACAGGGTTCTCCTTCAGGATATCAAAGACGCTTATTTCGAAGTTGATGTCCTGGGAAAGTTTATCGTTGTCAACGACGCGATGTGCAGTGATCTGGGGTACGGGCCCGATGAACTGATCGGTGAAAAATACATGGTACTTGTGGATGAAGCCGGATCGAAAAAACTTCAAAAAGCCGTGGAAAGGCTTCACAAGAAAGATGAACCGGTTAATTTGCTGGATATGGTGGCAACCAAAAAAGACGGGACAAAAATTATTTATGAAGCCCTGCTTTCGGTTATCAGGGAAACGGACGGCGTGGTTGTCGGATTCCGGGGGGTCGGCAGAGATGTTACCCGCCGCAGACAAATGGAAGAAGAACTGAAACATAACCAGGAAGAACTGATTAGAAAAAACAGGGAAATTGATGAAAGCAAGCAGGGGGTTCAGCGCGCCCTGTCTGAACTAAAAAACGCTCACGAGAAATTAAAGGCTTCGCAATTAAAAATTCTTCAGCAGGAAAAAATGGCGTCGATCGGACAACTTGCCGCCGGCGTGGCCCATGAACTCAATAATCCCATGTCGTTTATTTCCAGCAATCTGGGGACACTGGATAAATATGTAAATCGTTTAAGTGAATTTATCCGGCTGCAATCCGAATGGCTGAAATTTGTCAAGGATGACGCAATCATCCGCAGGATTGATGAAAAGCGAAAAGAATTGAAGCTTGATCATATACTGAAAGACGTTAAAATACTGCTTAAGGAATCTCTTGATGGTTCGGACAGGGTGAAAAGGATTGTCAGTGAACTTAACAGCTTTTCCCGGATGGACCAGGAGGAATATAAAAAAGCAAATATAAATGAATGTATTGAAAGCGCCATTACCATTGTCTGGAACGAATTAAAATACAAATCAACGCTGAAAAAAGCATACGGAGAATTGCCAACGATAAAATGTTATCCGCGGCAGATTAATCAGATATTTGTTAATCTGCTGATTAATGCGGTTAACTCAATCGCGGATAAGGGTGTCATCACCATTAAAACATGGCACAAAGACGGTTATATCTGGACCTCGGTTTCTGATTCCGGTGCCGGAATACCGCAGCAGAACCTCGTCAAAATATTCGAGCCTTTTTTTACTACAAAGGAAGCGGGCAAAGGAACGGGTCTGGGCTTAAGTATTACTTATGAAATTGTTCAGAGACACAAGGGAGAAATAACGGTTGAAAGCGAAGCAGGCAAGGGAACCTCTTTTACCATTAAAATACCGGTTGTTTAGCCGGGCTGGTCTGGAGAGAAATTGTTTATCCGTGTGCGGCGGGGAAATTTTTCGTTTGACAGGGCGTTTTATCTGTGGTTAAAAAATCAGCAAAGATATTATTATGTTGGCGGAAATATCCGGTTACGGAAAAACTGCGCCGTCAAATGTTCATTTAAGGTAAATTTCTTAATGGGTCTGATGAATTAAAGTAAACTAAAAATTTAAGTGGAGGTGTGTATGTCGAGAAATATTTTCAGAACAGTTTTTGTGGTGTTTTTCAGTTTATTAATGGCCGGGGCGGTTTTTGCGGCTCCTCCCATCAAAATCGGTGCCCTGTTCTCAGTGTCCGGTCCCGCTTCATTTCTGGGCGAGCCGGAACGCAACACGGCAAAAATGATGGTTGATGAAATCAATAAAGCCGGTGGAATAAAAGGGCAAAGACTGGAACTTATCGTGTATGATACACAGGGCGATACAACCAAAGCAGTTCAGGCCGTCAACAAACTGATTAAAGATGATAAAGTTATTGCCATCATCGGTCCCAGCACCACAGGGGACAGCATGGCGGTTATTCCGGTAGTCGAAAAAGCTGAAATCCCCCTTATTTCCTGTGCGGCGGGAATCAAGATCACAGACCCGGTGAAAAAATGGGTATTCAAAACAGCGCAAAACGATGCTCTGGCTGTAATGAAAATTTATAAAAATCTGCAGAAACAGAAAATTTCCAAAATTGCGATACTCACGGTTTCCGACGGATTCGGCTCATCCGGAAGAGAACAGCTTAAACAGCAGGCCAAAGAATTTGGCATCAGTATAATTTCCGATGAAACCTATGGTCCGCAAGACAAGGATATGACCGTGCAGTTGACCAAAATACGCCAAAGCGACGCTAAAGCCGTTATCTGCTGGGGAACAAATCCCGGGCCGGCCATCGTAGCCAAAAATGCCAAGCAGCTCGGAATAAAAATTCCTCTGTATATGAGTCACGGCGTTTCTTCCAAAAAATTTATCGAACTTGCCGGCAGTAGCGCCGAAGGAATTATGCTTCCTTCCGGGAAAGTCATCGTTGCCGACCAATTGCCCAAGACTGATCCGCAGAAAAAGGCTCTGATGAATTATGTGAATAAATACAAGGAGAACTACAAAGTGGAAGGCGATCATTTTGGCGGTCATGCTTATGACGCGATTATGCTGCTGGCCAATGCGATGGAAAAGGGAGGATTTACCCCTGCGGCTATCCGTGATCAACTGGAGAAAACAAAGAAATTCGCCGGTATAGGCGGAACATTCAGCTATTCTCCAACGGATCATGCAGGCCTTACCAGTGATGCCTTTGTGTTGGTCAAAGTTGAGAAGGGCGACTGGAAGTTGATTAAATAAAGCAAACAGTCAGGTCATTAAATCCAGGCAGGCGGCGCGGGCTTTTGTCCGCGCCGCATTAATATTTGCTGAAAAAATTGCTCTACAAATTTATACCATTTCTAAATTAAAGGTGATATTGAAGCGCAGGTAAAAAAAGCGAATTAGAAATGGAAATGTAAATGGACAATTTCCGTCAATTATTTCAATATATATTATCAGGTCTCTCCAATGGCGCTATATACGCTCTGATTGGATTCGGTTTTGCCGTAATTTATAACGCCACCGGTATCATTAACTTCGCTCAGGGAGAATTTGTGATGCTTGGCGGGATGCTGACAATTTTCTTTCTGACTGTTTTACAGATGCCGCTTGTACCGGCAATAGCTTTGGCGATTGTTGTTTCGACCATAACGGGAGTTTTATTTGAACGTCTTGCCATCAGGCCTCTGAAGGATGCAAAGCCCCTCAGTTTGATTATTATAACCATCGGTGCAAGTATTTTTATGCGCGGCGCGGCGATGCTGATCTGGGGAAAGGATACCCACAGTCTGCCTGCTTTTTCCGGTGAAGATCCTTTATACATTGCTGATGCAACCATACTTCCCCAACATATCTGGATCCTGGGCCTCAGCGTTTTAATCATTATCGCCAGCAGAATATTTTTCAATCACAGCGTTGTCGGCAAAGCCATGCGGGCCTGTTCTTATAATCCGCGGGCGGCGGGACTTGTCGGCATTAGTGTTAAGAATATGGTTATGCTTTCTTTCGCTCTCAGCGCTGCTATCGGTTCAATGGCCGGAATTATCATAGCTCCATTGACTATGGCCTCCTATGATGTCGGTGTGATGCTTGGTCTGAAGGGCTTCTGTGCGGTCATCATCGGAGGAATGAGCAGCGGCATGGGAACTGTTATGGGAGGACTTCTGCTTGGCCTGCTGGAATCCCTTGGCGCCGGTTTTATTTCCGCAAGCTATAAAGACGCCATCGCTTTCATAATTTTACTATTGATACTCTTTATACGTCCTGAAGGTCTGTTTGCTAAAAAGGAAACGGAGAGGTTTTAATAATGACTGATTGCGTTACAAATTAGGATGCTTGTGCTGATTTTTAAATGATAATGAGTAAAAAACACCATTTACTGTTTTTCTTTATATTCGCAACCGCTGTGATGTTGGCGCCGTTTTTATTAAAAGGTAATTATCTTTTAAATGTCCTTGTCTTCGTCGGCATCAATACCATGCTGGCGGTTGGGCTTAATCTGCTTTTGGGATATGCGGGACAGATTTCTCTGGGACACGCCGCATTCTTCGGCATAGGGGCGTATATTTCAGGTATCATAACGGCCAGATATCCGCTTGATCCTTTTTTGATAATGATTTTGGCCGCTTTGGGGGCCGGAGTGCTTGCTTTTGCCATCGGTTTCCCCATTCTAAAACTTAAGGGGCATTACTTGGCAATGGCTACGCTTGGCTTCGGCATTATCATGTATATCATTTTTAATGAAACTGTCGATTATACGGGAGGACCATCGGGATTGACGGGTATTCCCTATCTGCATATCGGCTCACTGGTTTTTGACAATGACATTAATAATTATTATCTTGTTTGGATTTTTACTCTGGCCGTCATGTTGTTATCCATCAATTTATCGCAATCGAGAATTGGCCGGGCGCTTCGCGCCATTCACGACTCGGAAGTGGCCGCCCGGGTCATGGGCGTCAATGCCAGAATTTTAAAGGTGCAGATTTTTACGGTTTCCGCAGTTATATCCGCCGTTGCCGGAAGTCTTTACGCCCATATCATGACTTTTATCGCTCCGGCATCTTTCGGATTCAATTTCTCCGTTGAACTGTTGACCATGGTGGTTATCGGGGGATTAGGCAGTATTTACGGTTCGTTTCTGGGTGCGGCAATTTTAACGGTACTGCCGGAGTTTCTGCGCGTCTTTCAGGATCTTGATATTATTGTTTACGGATTAATGTTGATTTTGATGACAATGTTCATGCCCGGCGGACTTATCAGCGGATTCGCAATGATAGCCCGGTTTGTTATAGACAGAATAAAGGGAAGGAAGGATGACCATGCTCCGGCTGGATAACATAACGAAAGTTTTCGGAGGCCTGACTGCGCTGGAAGATGTTTCTTTTTCCGTGGCTGACGGATCGATAACCGGCATTATCGGACCCAACGGCGCCGGTAAAACGACACTTTTTAATATTGTGACCGGTCTTTATGCCCAGACATCAGGTGAGGTTTATCTGGACGACAGGAAAATTTCCTTTTTTAACACGGAATCGCTTGCCGAACTTGGTCTTGTCCGAACTTTTCAGAATATAGAGCTCTTTGGACAAATGACTGTTTTGGAAAATGTTATGGTTGGCCTGCATACAAAAAGCAAAAGCGGAATTTTTTCCTGTGCTTTCAAGTTGCCCGGCCATATAAAGGAGGAAAAGTACATTCGCACCAGGAGTCTGGAATGGCTCAAATTTACCGGAATGGAGGAACTGGCTGACGTTACAGCTGACAGTCTGCCTTTCGGCAAGGGCAGATTGCTGGAAATTTCACGCGCTCTGGCTACGGAACCGAAAATTATTTTAATGGATGAACCGGCCGCCGGTCTGAACAGCAGAGAAACCGCCCAGCTGGCATTGCTTATCCGCAGGATAAAGGAATCCGGAATAACGGTTGTGCTTGTTGAGCACGATATGGATCTGGTGATGGATATTTGTGATATCATTATCGTGCTGAATCTGGGAAAGAAACTTGCCTGCGGAACACCTCGCGATATTCAGGAAAATCCGCAGGTGATATCCGCATATTTAGGTGAAGGATAGTGATCGTTGGATTGCCATTACAAAGAAAAGAGTATAAAAACGAAGATGGCTTTGTTTCTTGTAAAATGAAGAAGCAGATATTTTGAAGACAACAGATTACTGCCGAATAGATACAATATGTTAAAGATAAAAAACATAAACACATATTATGGCCAGGCACAGGCGCTGAAAAATGTCTCTCTCCACCTGACCCAAGGGGAGATCGTAACTTTAATCGGCGCCAACGGTGCCGGTAAAACAACACTTCTCAATTCCTTGTCCGGAATGGTGCCGCCCCGGAGCGGCCATATAATTTTTAACGATATGCCGATAACGAATCTTGCCGTTCACCAGATTGTCCGGCTGGGTATTTCCCAGGTTCCGGAAGGGAGGCAGGTTTTTAAACCGATTTCAGTGGAAGACAATCTGGAATTGGGAGCTTACCTGCATCATAAAATGCTGGGCGGCGGGGATGATGTGAAAAAAAACAAAGAGATGGTTTATGAATTGTTCCCTATTCTTAAAGAGAGACGGAAACAACTTGCCGGAACTTTGTCCGGAGGGGAACAGCAAATGCTCGCCATCGGCCGGGCGTTCATGGCCAGACCGAAACTGATGCTTTTGGATGAACCCTCCATGGGGCTTGCGCCTATGGTGGTTCAGGAAATTTTCCGGGTTATTGAAAATTTATCCAGAGAGAAAAAAACAACGGTTCTTCTCGTTGAACAAAATGCCAGAGCGGCCCTGAAGATGGCCAATCGGGGGTATGTGATGGAAAACGGACGCATGATTCTTGAGGGCGCAACCGCTGAATTGCTTGATAATAAAGACGTGCAGAGGGCATATCTCGGCAAGGATAAGAAAGAGATATGGGAGAGATAAGAAAGATAGAAACAACGGCAGGTGTAAACTTTTTATAAGCTGCTCAAAAATGGCCAGATGCAAGGCGTGCAAGTCCTGAGGAGTGAATCGTACTATTTTGTGTACGTTGCAGCGACGAAGGACGAAGCACAACGCAGGAGATGGTTATTTTTCAACAGCTTTGCAGGAGGTTTTTATGAATATCTGGGATCAAACGCATGAGTGTATGTCGCGTGATGAACTCGAACAATTGCAGCTCGAAAGACTTCAGGCTGTAGTGAACAGAGTATATAAGAATGTCACTCATTACCGGAAAATATTTAATGAAACAGGAATTATTTCTGAAGATATCCGTTCCCTGTCGGATTTGACGAGACTGCCATTTACCACGAAAGACGATCTGCGCATCAATTATCCGTACGGAATGTTTGCCGTGCCGCTCAGAGAAGTGGTCCGCATTCATTCTTCTTCAGGTACGACCAGCAAACCCATTGTGATGGGTTACACTAAAAATGACATCAGAATCTGGTCCAATCTTGTGGCACGTTTTATGACTGCCGCGGGTGTCACGCATGATGATGTGGTGCAGATAACTTTCCGTTATGGTCTTTTTACAGGCGCCTTTGGCTTGCATTATGGCGCGGAGGCTATCGGCGCCTCCGTTATTCCGATGGGCACAGGCAACACGGACAAGCAAGTGATGATTATGCAGGATTATAAAACAACAGCGCTGGTCAGTACATCCAGTTATGCCATCGCTCTGGCGGATCGCATTGAACAACTTGGTATTGATCCCAAATCGCTTTCTTTGAAAGTAGGCCTTTTCGGCGGAGAGCCGTGGTCGGAGAAGATGCGCGAAGA
>CAYMWM010000036.1:0-31788 GCA_964394185.1 uncultured Smithella sp. | reverse complement strand
GCCCCACGGTATTCTACCACGCCATCCAGGCAACGGAAAATAACTACCTCGCGCACGCCAGTCTGGGGCCCTTTCTTATTGAAGAAGGCAAAATCAGCGAGGCAATCCATCATTACAACGCGTCCATCCGGATAAAGCCAGATTTTACCGACGCCTACTTCAACAGAGGAAATGCATTTTCCAGTCTTGGCCAATATCAACAGGCAATTGAAGACTACACTAAAGCCATATTTCTTGAACCGGATTTTGCTGAATCCTTCAACAACAGAGGTGTTGCTTATTATAAAATTGCCCGGTATGAATCCGCTCTTGAAAACTTTAACAAGGCGATCATCCTTAAACCAGACTCTGCCATGCACCATAATAACAGGGCGTATGTATATTTAATTTTGGGGCAAAACGGACCCGCCTGCGATGACATGCAAAGAGCCTGTAGACTTGGAAATTGCAGGATGCTTGACTCAATGAAAGATAGGGGATTCTGCTTTTAATGTCCGGATTTCTTCCTATGCCGTAAACTTTATATGAATTATATTTAAAAATGACCGTAAAAACTGAAAAACCAAAACTAAATTTGGAAATCGGATTAGATAATATTGATTTATAATATGATTAATACGAACCGCAGACACGGACGTTTTTCGCTGTTGTCGTAACGCCTTCTGACCAGCTGGCCGGACCATTGGTTATTGTTACAAGGGAATCACTTCCACAATGACCTGCCAGACTTGCCTCAAAGTCGCCCAATTTAAATCCGGACACAGAATAAGACCACGAAGAACCCGTTGCGTTTCCCTTTAACAGGTCCTGAGAGTATCGCATACTTAGTTGAGAAGCGCCGGCCGCAAGAGCCACCTCTATGGCCTTGTTTCTTGATTCCTCCATCATAGAGAGGTAACGGGGAATTGCAACAGCAGCCAGAATTCCCAGAATAACCAGCACAGCTATGATTTCGATTAAGGTAAAACCTTTTTCATTTCTTAACATTTTATTAAGGTAATGATCCAACACAACAAATGCCATGCCTGTTCATATGCACGGCATTTGTTGTGTCTATAATCCGATCATGTAATTAATAAGAACCGCAAACGCGAATATTTTTAGATGTTGTCGTAACGCCCGAATTCCATCCGGTCGGACCACCGGTTATTGTTACAACGGAATCACTTCCGCAACGACCGGCAAGCGTTGCCGTATAGTCAGCCAGTTTGAATCCGGAAACACTATAGGTCCATGAAGAACCGGTTGCATTTCCTTTTAAAAGGTCCTGAGAGTATTGCATTGTCAACTGAGAAGCACCGGACGCAATAGCTCCTTCAACCGCCTTGATTCTTGATTCTTCCATCATGGAAAGGTACCGGGGAATTGCCACGGCAGCTAAAATTCCCAGAATAACCAGAACCGCGATGATTTCAATCAATGTAAAACCTTTTTCATTTCTTAACATACTTTTCTCCTTTCTTAAGTTAATTGTTGAAGCAAAATATTGTCTGTAATTTTGAAGTTTAACGAAATACTTTAAAATTATTATAAGCAAAGCATGTGCCAGTAATGTATATCATGGCAATGTTCTTTGTTGCAACGTTATTTGAACTTATGTACCTTAAATAACTTATTTTTTTTTGTCCATCAATATTTTTTATCACGAATTCCATCTTCCAAATGCCATTGAAAAAACATTTTTTGTTGCCTGGTCTACAATTATTGTAGATTCTTTATGTTTTCTACATCAATATTCAGCTTTTTAATCCGGTGCCAAAGGCTTCTTTGATTGATTCCCAAAATATTCGCCGCTTTAACCTGAATTCCGCCTGTTTTTCTCAAGGCATTGATGATCATCTCTTTTTCCATTAAATTCAGCTTATCATCAATGGATATATCGTCATTTAAACCACTTATCTCAGAATAATCATTTTCGGAAAGCACATGAAGATGGCGGGCTTCGATTATTCCGTTTTCACATAAAATAGAAGCGTGTTCCAGAACATTTTTCAACTCACGCACGTTCCCCTGCCATGAGTAATCAATGATTTTCTTCAAAGCCGAACTGGAAAGTTTCGGTTTTCCCGACAAAGACTCCAGAAAATAATTGGACAAAGATACAATATCTTCTTTTCTCTCCCTAAGCGCTGGAATATTGATGGGAAAAACATTCAACCGGAAATATAGGTCCTCTCTGAATTTTCCGTTTTTAATCATTTCCTGCAGATTTTTGTTTGTCGCCACAATAAAACGGACATCCACCTTGATTGATTTTGTCCCGCCCACTCTCTCAAATTCCTTTTCCTGCAAAACCCGAAGGAGTTTCGCCTGTGTTGCCAAGGGCATGTCACCGATTTCATCAAGAAATACCGTTCCTTTGTCAGCTAACTCAAATTTTCCTTTTTTCTGTTCAATGGCTCCGGTAAACGAACCCCTCTCGTGACCGAAAAACTCGCTCTCCAGTAATCCCTCCGGAATGGCCACGCAATTGATTTTAATAAAAGGTTTCCCTTTCCTCAGACTGTGCTCATAAATGGCGGATGCCAGCAATTCCTTTCCTGTCCCGCTCTCACCGCAAATAAGAACCGTGGAATCAGTAGCCGCAACTTTTCGGATCTGTGTGAAAATATTGCGCATAGCAGCGCTGGAACCGATAATTTCCGGGAATAATTCCTTAGCCTCCACCATGCTTAAAATATTCGTCACGCTATCAAATATTTCATTGATCCGGTTTATATCGCTGGTGATATTTTGGGAATCCTCTTTTCGGGGTTTTGCAACAATAGGCATTTTTTGCGTTTTATTGATAAATTTTATTAGCGGTTTGAGCAACAGATTAAGCAGAAGAAAACTGATTAAAAAAGTAACGACAGCTATAATGGCAATGATGGAAATAAAATTAAAAGAACCGATCTGAACAATGTCATTTTTACGATTATACAATTCATAAGTTATAATAACACCTATCAGTGATATTCCGGTATAAATAAAAGGAATTAGGACATATATACTGATATAAATATTTTTTTTCTTCATTTGTAAATTAATTGAAACTAAACCGGCAAATAATGTACTCGGAAATCAAATTCCGATTTTAATATTTCAACTATCCGTGTTTCGTCGCCAGTTGCGTAAGATCCCACATAGGCATGAAAACAGCCAGAGCAAAGAAACCTACGATGACGGCCAGACCGACTATGAGAATGGGAGTAAGCGCATCGGAAAGTCCTTTAATCGCATATTCAACCTCACTATCGTAGTGTGCGGCGACGGCTCGCATCATTTCATCTATTTTGCCGGATTCTTCACCGATAGCGACCATATCAATCACCATAGGCGTGAAATATTTTGCCGTTTTCAACGGACTGGATATTCCGGCTCCTTCTTTAATGCGTTCCTTCAAATTATCAAATGTTCTTGTAAGGGCTTCATTGCCCATTGTTGCGGAGAGGATGGACAGTGATTGCATAATGGGCACTCCGCTTGTCTGAAGAATCGCAAAAATACTGGCAAAGCGCGACAGGGCAACTTTCTGGAATAACGGTCCTATAATGGGTATTTCCAGCAATAAGGAATCTTTGACAAATTTGCCGTTGTTTGTCTTAAAATAGTAATGCAGGCCAAAAAATGTCACCACAATTACCCCAACAATCATATACCAGTAATGGGCAAGAAAAGCATAAAGAAGCATGGCGATTCTGGTAGGCCATGGCAAAGTCAAACCGCTTTGGGTGAAAACGGAAGCGAATTTGGGTATAACAAAAGTCAAAAGAATGATGAAGGCGCCAGCCAAAGCGACAAGGACGATAATGGGGTACCTGAGAGCCGATTTAATATCGGATTTGACCTTGGCTTCATGCTCGATAATGTATATCAATCTTTCGAGAACAATGGGGACACTTCCGCTTATTTCTCCAGCTCTGATCATGTCACAGTAAAGATTATCAAAAATCCTGGGAAACTTACTCATCGAGTCCGAAAGGGATAAACCCTGATTTATATTTTTAATAATTTCCCCCGCAGCCTTTTTCAGTCCCCGGTTTTGAGTTTGCTGTTCCAGAATTGCCAGAATTCTCAATATCGGTATTCCGGCGACCATCATGGAATGGAATTGTTTGGTGAACATGATCAAATCGATAGACTTAACCTTGCCGACTCCCGGAAGTTTGTTCAGCCACGTATCGCCGGACGAACTTTGCTCCCTGATTTGCATCGGCACAAGTTCGCGGGATATCAAGATGGAATTGGCGGTTTCTATGGATTCCGCCTCCAGCTTTCCGGAGACTTCCTCTCCCATGTTGTTAATTGCCTGAAAAGAATATTTGTATTGAGGCATTTTTCTTCCTTTTTATTCTAGGCCATTACCGCGGAAGCCGCTTCTTCGAGTGTAGTAATCCCTTTGAGAACCTTTTGGGCCGCATCCATTTGCAGTGTTTTCAATTTTCCGGCACCGACCGCGGCTCTGGTAATTTCAGGACTGGGCCTTTGCCCGACAATCATCTCCTGAACCATTTCATCGACTATTAAAACTTCAAAAACACCCGTTCTTCCCCTGTAACCGGTATTATTGCACTGGGTGCAACCCTTGCCCCGCTGAAAATTGGCATTCTGTGCCTGCTTGGAGGTAATGCCGAAAGCAGCCAGAGCTTTTTCAGGAGGATTATAAGGGTTCTTGCAGTAAGGACAAATCGTGCGTACAAGTCTCTGAGCAAAAGAAACCATTAAAACGGATGCAATCAAAAAAGGTTCAACGCCCATGTCAATAAAACGCGTTATCACACCCGCAGCATCATTGGTATGGACCGTGCTTAACAGTCTGTGACCTGTCTGTGCCGCCTGAACTGACACTGCCGCCGTTTCCGCGTCTCTGATTTCCCCGACCATGATGACATCCGGGTCCTGACGGAGAATTGAGCGCAAACCGTTTGCAAATGTCATTCCCGCTTTAGTGTTCAACTGCACCTGGCGGATGTTGTTTACCCTGTATTCAACAGGATCTTCCAGAGTAATGATATTAATGTCGGGCTTGTTTATGGAATTCAGAATAGCGTATAGGCTGGTGCTCTTGCCGCTTCCTGTCGGTCCCGTACTTAAAATCATCCCGTAGGGTTTTACACAGACACTCTCGATTTTAGCCTTGTCTTCGGCATCCATGCCCAGATTGTCCAACGTGTATATCCCCGCGCTCATATCCAGCAGACGCATGACAATATTCTCGCCATGAATGGTCGGAATCGAGGAAACCCGGACATTGATTTCTTTGTTTTCCGTCTTTAAAGTGAAGCGGCCGTCCTGAGGAATTCTGGAGATGGTAATATCCATGTTGGCTAAAATTTTTACACGGGCGATAACAGATAAGAATATGGATTTGGGAGGCGACGGCATTTCGATGAGTTTACCGTCAATACGGAAACGCAGCTGAACGGAATTATACTGAGGACTGATATGAATATCGCTCGCCTTGCTGCGTACGGCCTGGGCAAAAACAGAGTTGGTCAGACGGACAACCAGCGCTTCCCCCGCCTGATCCTGCAGGTTTGAAATTTGCACCGATTCCTGTAAATCCGCTTCATCTTCGGCCTTGGTTTCAACTTCCATATTCTCCATAATGCCGCCGAAATCCGATTGGATGCCATACATGGTATTGATGAGTTGACTTATTTCCATCTCCGAACAAATGACAGGTTCAACTTCCATGTTGGTCAGTTTTTCAATGTTGTCAAGAATCTTTATTTCCAAAGGGTCTCCGATTCCAACTTCCAGAAGATTTCCCTTGAGTTTCAGTGGGACAACCTGATTTTTTTGCGCGACATCCATCGAAATGAAACGCACCAGATTAAAATCCAAAGGATATTCATTGACCTGGTATCTCTTGATATTGAGTTGCTCGCTCAATAATTGTATAATGTCTTTCTCCGGCACGATGCCTTCGCGTATTAAATACTGTCCAAATCTTAAGTTGGTTTTCCTCTGTTCATTCAAAACCTTTGTCAGCTTTTCTTCCGTTAAAATACCTTCCTGCACCAGTATTTCACCCAAACGCTTTTTGCTTCTCATTTATCCTCCATATCAATTCAGTTAGGCAATTCCCGGCGGTTGAAAAAAACCGTGTCCGCATCCCAGCGCGATAAAATTTTCGCCTTTGCGGCAACCAAGGGAGGCAGCTTAGCGGCTGCTTCCCTTGCTGAGCCAACATCTTTAAAATTTTTATCAATGATAACCGCAAATTCAAGACCTCTCTTTTTGTTCCAGGAAGAAAGAAACGCCATTGGAGGCAAAATTTTCTCGTCCGGATTATTGCGGAAAATATCATACATGGATTCGAGATCGTTGCCGCTTTCCAGGGCAACAATCACATCCCCTTCCTTGACAGGATTTATTCCGGCCGGAATCGAAGGAAAAGTTATTACGGTTCCGGCTAAAACCGACTCCTTATTATGAAGATGAGGATTGACCGCAAAAATCTCTTTCATAATTTGAGAACCTCTGTCTCCATAGATATTATAAATTGTCCACCAAAGTGTTCTTTTGGGGGGCATCAACATCGTTCCGATAGCATCAGGCATTTGGACATTTTGAACACTGTTCACATCATTTTTATTCCCGCTTACACTGCCTACAACGCTAATATCACTTCCTTTACCGATTATGCAATCTGCCTCAGCAGCAGGCTTTTTTGCATGGTCGACCTTAACGGCAACCGGCTTTACCGGAACGACGCCATCAAATTTATGATTATAATTTAAACTCTGCAGCGTAATCGAACCGACGGAAAGGCCTGCAACCGCCATAATTAAAAGACAGGCCATCGCCCATCTGATTTTTCTCAGTGCGGGTGATTCATGTTCTTTTACGCAGCTTCTTACGAGGGGCCAATCGGCTTTCTTCTTCCCCCGGATTATCATTTTCAGAATAATCCGGTGACACAGGATAACGACTTTACGCGGATAACCTCTTGATGCCATATAAACGGCAACCAGTCCCCAGAAGCTGAAAAGCTCCGGTAATTTTTCAAAATTAGCGGCAACATACAGACGAAAAGCAATCATTTCCTTCATCTGTTTGAAGGTTAAGGGACTAAGATGATAAATAGAATTAACCCGGTCGAGAAGATTGGCTTTTTTTCCAAGAACAGTCATGAATTCTTTTTGAGCAAAAATGATGATTTGCAGCAACTTGAATTCATTGGTTTCGTAATTGAGAAATTCCCGCAAGATTTCCAGGCAATTTTCTGGAATTTTCTGTCCCTCATCAATAATCAGCACGACAATTCTTTTTTCATCCACACCTTTGTCAAACAAATAATCCTTGATTCTTTCCTTTAAGTGCCATTCACTGCTGATGTTATTATCAGAATCTTTAATTCCCATCATCGATGAGACCGTTTGCAGAAATTCCAAAGTGCTGTCAAATGCCGGATCAAGCAAAAGGTGTGTTTCAATTTCGGTGGAATCGGCAGAACTGGAGGACAAATTCCGGATAAGTTTCCGGCAGAGGGTTGTTTTGCCCGTGCCGATATCTCCAATAACAACGTTGATGCCCCGTTTTAAACGGATAGCCAGTTCCAGTTTCTGTAAACAATCGCTGTACTGAGGAAATTGAAAAAGAAATTCCGGTTCAGGTGAGTTGGAAAATGGCTCTTTTTTTAAACTGAGAATATTGTAATAATTCATCTTTATTCGCCATCTTATTTTTTTTCATCGGCTGTTTATTAAACCAACTCTATTTATTTTCCGGATCGTCACGATTTTTTTTAAACGACTTATTGTTCTCTCGGTATTATTTTATAACTAAAAAATGCCGCCTAATTACTGCTTACCTGTAATATATGCGGAGTTATAAATATCAAAACCTCTTCCATGTTATCATTACTGCCATCCGACTTGAAAGCCCAGCCCAAAACGGGAATATCTTTCAACCAGGGTACGCCATTGCCGTAAGTTTTCTGGGTCTGTTTTGTTAAACCGGAAATTACAATGGTTTCTCCATCCTGCACAATCAAATCCGTTTTTGTTTCTTTTTTAATAATGTACGGATCTCCAAGGGATGACTTACGCGTTGTATCCACTTCATCTTTTTTCACTAATATTTTCATTTTTAAATTTTTACCGTCAATGACATGCGGTGTAATCTCCAGACGCATCACAACGTTCTCAAACTGAGTCGTCTGAGTCGGGGCACCGCCGCCCGAAGCTGTTGTCAGAACAACGAAAGGCACTCTTTCACCATTTTCCGTGTATGCCGTCTGGTTATCAAGTGTCGTTATCGACGGACTTGAAATAATATTTAATTTATTATCCTGCTGCAAGGCCTGCAGCTGGACTTCGAGCAAATTCCCGCCAATCTTGCCGAATAGCAAACCCAGAGAAGCACCTACATCGGTTGTTACATTGACGGCCGGGAAATTAACTCCCATGCTTTCGCCGCCAAGACTGCCCATCGGAGCAACACCGCCGCCGGTTATGATAAGATTATCATTGCCATTCGGGCTCTTTTTGTATCCTCCCCATATAATTCCCAAATCTCTGGCCACGCCCTTGGTCGTTTCCACGATATTGGCTTTAATTAAGATTTGAGGGGTCGGCTTGTCCAGTTTTTCTATAATCGGCAGTATTCTGCTTAAATCATCACGCATGGCGGAAATAACAAGAGCATTACTATGTTCGCTAAGTTTTACCGACCCCCGGGGCTTGCCCTCCTTGTCTTTTGTCAGAAGTTCCTGCAGGGTATCCGCCAATTTCTTTGGATCGGCATAATCAATATTGATTACGACAGGCTCCAAAAGCGGTTCAACCCACTGAATGTCGCGAAGTTGTACTTTTCGCTTTAATTCCAGTTCGACATCTTCTATCGTCATAACCCGGATAATGTTGTCCTCCCAGATATAAGATAAGCCGTATGTTCGCAGCAATCCGGTAAAGGCTTTGTCCCAGGGAACATCCCGGAAATCGACACTGATTTCACCTTTTAATTCGTTTTTCACCAGAATGTTAACACCAACCGATTTGGCCATAGCTCTAAGCACTGCCTTTAAATCCGCCTGGCGCATGGACAGATTAATGATCTGATCAGGCAGTTTTATCATGCCGGCTTCATCGAATTGAGAAGATGAAATTTCCTTTTTCTTTAAAATTTCTGAAGCGTTGATTTCTTTGGGCTTGGCCGCAGGTGAATGACCCTGAGAATTCTCGGCGAGAGTGCTCCACTTCTCAAAGAAAGCATCTTTCTTTTCACTTTTTAATCCACTGGCGCAACCGAATAAAAATGTCAGCGCCATGAGACAAAAACATGATATGAACATATTCTTGTTGAGTATATGGTATCTCAAGGCAGTAACCTCCAGTTTACAAATTTTATTCTTGTATGAAAATTTCCAAATTATTTCCCGCACGTTTATCGAATATTATAACTTTTAAAGGCGTTATAAGCTTTAATACATAACCTTCTTCCTTCAATTCCTCATCTAATCTATACTCCACATTATTGATGACGGCCATTTTATGCTTCCCCGCATCAACATAACCGGAATACATGAGTTTAAAAGAACCGCCTCCACCATCCTTCGCCAACCAGGCTCTATATAAATTTCTTTCCAGCAAGGGATTCTTCCCCCAATCAACCGCAGCGTTCTTAATAATATAATTGTCAAAATCCGATAATTTAGCGTTGCTCAATTCGCCGGCTATTCCGCTTGTTATCGATTCAATTTTTGTCGCAGCAGCGCCGGTTTGAACTTTTTTCCCCGGCAGCTTACCTGCAATCAGGTAAACATAAACGGCGTAGAGTACAAACAAAACCGCTATCACTACAATGACAATTTCTCTTTTCTTTAAGTTAGCCATAAGAACCTTTTCTTGACTACTTGATTGCTATCCAAATTTTCATCGTAAACTCCGTGGAACCGGTATTCTGCTGTATTCCGATTTCCTCAATTTTATCCAGATATGGCAGCGTTCTCAGCTCTATCATTAATCTGCGTAAACCGTTCAACTCTCCTTTCAGAACAGCATTATGCAAAAAAGAAATCGAAGGACTGGTGGATGTATTAATGTCCGGAGTTAGAGAAACCACATTCAGACCTGTTTTTTTTGCCAGTAGCCTTAAATCGGACTGAAATTTTCCCGCTTCCGATCTGGGCAGCGCAATTTTATCGGGATGAGGCAGTAGCAAAGGAGCTTTATTCTGCATGGCGCTCAGCACATTAGCATAAACAGGCGCCAATTCCTGTTGTTCTTTAATTTGATACCTTAATTTATCATTGTCTTTTATCTGATTGGAAATTTTCAGAGACAAAGGTAAAATCCCTGCTAAAATGACAAGAACGATAATCGCACCATAAATAATCAGACGGAAAATAATATTACGGTCAAGGTTTATATTTATCTTTTTCATAACAGCTAGCCTATTTTAGCACCCAGAACAAAATGAATGACTTCCTTCTTTTTGAAAGTCACAATATCCTTCCTTTTCACGGACACCTTGCTGAAAATCGGGGAATTCTCTAATGACACGACATATTTCGTCAAATCCGATTCCAGCATATCCCTGTTTCCCATAATCATACCCTCTATGGTGACATTATCCGCGGCTTCCTGCTGTAACGTCCCGGCATCTGATTTCGTCGCCGTATTCGGTGAAGCGTTCGCTGCCGTACTTGGCGCTGATAGCTGCGCCGCATTTCCGTCCTTTAACCTGAAATTGATTAAACGGACACTCTGAGATGTATGAACGCAAATCTCTCTTATTGCCACAAGACTCAAATACTTCTGCGCGTATTGATGAGCGAAGCTTCTCTGCATTTTAAGTTCGTTAACTGCTTTTTGGACCTGTTCCACCGACAACTGAGGGTTGAAAACAGATAATTCCTTATCCAAATTTATTTTATCTTTCTTCAAAATACTTAATCTGGATCCCTGATAGAAAAGCGATCCAAGACAAATAGCCAGGCCAACTAAAAAAGCCAAAAAGATATATCTGTTAATCAGATCCGAACTGACTTCTTTTTTCTTCTCCTAGTAAGTAAAGATAATATTGGGTGTGTGCCTGTTATCGGAAAGCGCGAATCCCAGCGTGGGCGCGATGAGAATTCTATCGGAGAAACTCAAATATTTTTCACCGGCGGATAAATCCTCCTGCAGGAAAGGATCAAAAAGCTCCGTTTTCGCACCCAGTTGATCGCTCAGATATTCAAGAATGGATTGATCAACATTGACCGATGACAAAATATAAATTTTTTCTACTTTCTGATTTACAACCGAAGATGTTTTCAATGTCAAATCAACCTGGCGCGCCAGCCTTTCCCACACAGGAGAAATCATCTTCAGTATTTCTTCTTTCGTAAAATTTTTTCGCGAATCGGCATCTATCAGCTTTTCCGAATCGGAACCTATACTCAAAAGAATTTTCTTGGCTTCCTCATAATCCAATCTTAAAGTACCGGTTTTCTCCAGAACGGAAGAGATTATTGCCTCCACCATGCTACTGCCGCTGCCGGTTTTAATTCCCCTGGTCATCATCAAATTTTCTTTATTATAAACATCAATGCGGGAATAATTTTCTCCTATAAACAAAATGGAAAAAACTTCGTCACCCGACGCCATCCATTTTGACCGGAAAATATTCTGGATGGCAAAAGGAACTATGGTTATTCCGGCAAGAGTTATGCCCACTTCGGAAAAATAGGATTTGATTTTATCAACTTCCGTCTTTAATGCTGTGTAAAACATGACAGCATATTTCGGATTTCCCTGCTCAACGATTTCGCCTCGCAGTTCAAAATCAAAAAAATGCTTGGTTTCATCAACAAACCCTTCTTTTTTCGCCGTCCAGAATATAACCTTATCGAGTTGCTTTTTCGGCACCCGAGGAACATTGAAAAAGTAAACATTGACATCGCTCGTTGATATCTTTGTCCATATCTTACAGTCACTGACCGAACCGCAGAAATTAACGACGGAAGATTTCAGAAGAGACTTGAATTCATTGGAATATATGGATAATGGGGAACTATATCTGATGATTTTCTTATCGACTAAAATCGGTCTGTTATCGGAACTTTGAGCCGTTTTCACCAGACAAATAAAATCTCTGCCTATATCAATTCCGACAGAATAATTTTCTCTGCCAAGCAATCGTTTGGGGGAGAAAAGGCTGATTTTATTTATCCGTTTTTTTACAGACGAAGCTACGTGATCTTTGCCGAAATCGCTGAAAGATTCCGAATCCTTTCCGCGAATGACATTAAGAAGTTTTTCTGTTGAATTTATATCTTTTTTTAAGTTAGTCAAGCAAATCTCCCTGCTGGGACCAATTTGTGAACTTTTTTTATTATAACAGCATAATTATACATAAATCCAGCATTTTTTTAATGTTTTCTCGTTTTTTTTCAAAAGATGAATTTCATAAACGTCCGCTAAAGAACCTTAATTGTGATTATGTAATGATAGGACTTGAATGATTAGGCAGTTTTTGTTATGGAAACACAATTTTTATTTAAAACAATATTTTGAATTTAAAGTTATGAATGTTAAAAAAATTATTACTTTCTGTCTAATATTATCAGTCTTTCTGATTATATTTTCTCTGATCCATATTCGTTCCGGCGCCTCTGCTGATGCGGAACAAAATAATTTTTCTTTACTATCTTTGTTTGCAAAAGATGCGTCAGGAGAGAACGACAACTCTTCTAATAAGTCAATGGATTCAAAAACTTATGCGGAATCAAAGAAAATTCCGGATTCAATAGTGTCCCTGTCCCACGGCTACGTCATTGTTGTTGACAAGAAATATCAGAAAATTTATGTTTTTTATAAAGATACAACCTTTTCAAAAGTATTTGAAGCCGCCTGTTCCACTGGTCAAAACCCCGGCACCAAACAATTTGCGGGAGACAAAAGAACACCCAATGGAATCTTCTTCGCAACACAAGTTCTGACCAACCCCGGGCCTCCCGAAATATACGGTTCGATGGCTTTCCCGCTGGATTATCCGACCATATCCGATAAACGGGCCGGCAAAGACGGAAACAACATATGGATTCACGGAACAACACAAACCCTGTTGCCCACCCAATCAAAAGGCTGTGTTGTTCTATATGACAGCGACCTCAAGCGCCTTGCCGGATTTATTTATTTAAACAGAACACCCGTTGTGATTTCCGAATCGGTTAAATGGGTCCCACAGAATTATGTTCCGCCTTCAAAAACCGAACTGGAAAAAATACTGGCAGCATGGAACAAAGCCTTTAATGAAAGGGATTTAAGAAAAATTGATTCCCTATACATGGAGGGAACGGAAATCCAGGGCAAGAGAAGAGAAGAGCTACGCGAGAAAATCAAGGATGTCAGTGTTTTAAACAGGCATTTTGTTTTACAGCCCCGGGACATATCCATTCTGCAGGAGGGCAATAATGCCGTTATCATTTATGATCAGATTTTCAACGTCAACAGTAATTCCTTTCAGGGTTTTTACAATAAACTGGTCATGGAAAAAATAAACAACAGGTGGTTTGTTGTCGATGACGCGTCAACATCGGTTCCCGCCGTGAAAAGAACGGAATATAGAGGCCCGGAAACACCTGATCAGAGAGATGTCAAGGCTTTGCTGGAAAAATGGGTGAAAAGCTGGGGCTCGGGTGATATGAGCGTCTATCGCGAATGCTATGCCCAGAATTTCCGCTCGAAGGAAAAGGATTTGGATGCCTGGGTCGCCCATAAAGTCAATGTGCGCAAGAATAGCAGAAACATCAAGGTTTCCATTGACAACGTGCAAATATCAGTCAACGGAGACGTCGCCAGAGCATCATTTGTTCAGTCCTACAGTTCTTCAATCCTGAAAGGCCACGGCAAGAAGACTCTGGAGTTGAAAAAGATAAACAACAAATGGAAAATTCAGAGAGAAATTATGTAAAAAAAGAACATTCGGGTAAAAGTGTGTTTTATATCACTGAAAAAAGTAAATCCGGCAACTTCTTGCCGGATTTACTTTTTTTAATCATTCATATACGTGATATTCAGTGGACATCAATGTAGAGCTTCTTAGAAAAGATTTGTTTTAAACAACATAATCCAAATCATCATTCAATATTTATTGAACTTCGCAAAACATGAAAAGGAAAGACAGTTTAACAATAAATATAATATGATGAAAGAATCCTGAAACACTGCAAATATATTAATAACTCAATTATGCAAATAAAAAACGCATCAATAATTATCTTGACAATACGTATAAATTTTGTTTTATTTTCAATACTTTTCACAAACGACAACAAACGAAAGAAAGGCAATAATTATGAAAAAACAGTTACTTACGTTATCATTAATATTTATATTGTTCGTACCATCAATTTTTGCCGAAACTATAGCCGATATACCTAATGGAACAGCTGAAGATTATTACAACCGGGGAAATTATTACAGGCAGCAGGGTAACCTTGATCAGGCTATTTCCGATTACTCCAACGCCATCCGGATATATTCCAAACACGCAAAATCCTATTACAACCGGGGCAACGCATACGGTAAACAGGGCAATTTTTCTGATGCAATTGCCGACTACATAAAAGCGACACAAATAAATCCCAAGTATACGGAAGCCTATTTCAATTTGGGAAACGTCTATAAAAAACAGGAACAGCTTTCAGAGGCGATAAACAGTTACACAAAAGCCATCGAAAGCAATCCCAGGTATGCTGCAGCCTATTGCAATCGCGGCAATGTGTATCAGGCGCAGGGTAATCTTCAACAGGCGCTTGATGATTATAACAAAGCCATAGAAATAAATGCAAAATTCGCGGGTGCGTATTCAAACAGAGGGAATGTCTATCAGGCCCTGGGCAAATCTAAAAACGCCATTGCAGATTATACAAAAGCAATCGAACTTGATCCGCAATTTGCCGGATTTTACACCAACAGAGGCATTATCTATCAAAGTGAGGGAGAACTCAAACGGGCGATCTCCGATTACCATAACGCTTTAGAGCGGGATCCCAATGATAGTCTTTCGCTGTTTAATAGGGGACTTGCTTATTACGGTATGGAAGAATACGATAAAGCTCTCGCTGATTACACCGTCGCTCTGAGCAAAAATCCGAGCAAGGACGCTTACAATGATTTTGTCAAATATGCCCCAAAGAAAAAATCATCTGATAAAGGAAATATCCGGGAAGAAATTCTAAGATTATTTGAAGAAAAATTAAAAGCGGCTGAAGCTGCCGCGGCAACTGCCGCCGTTGCCAAACCGGCGCCCGTAGAGCAACCGGAGATCAAGGCTGAACCGTCTGCCACAGCGCAACCCGAACCTAAAGCTGAACCGGCATCCATAGCGCAACCAGAACCTAAATCTGAGCCTGTTGCCGTAGCCGAACCCCAGCCGCAGCCCGAACCGGCTGTCGCAGAGCCTGTTGACGCTACCGCTCCTGCCGTTGCATCAAAAGAAGCTCCGGCTGAAAGTAAAAAGCAGGTATCCAACCCTAAAAAAGAAATCCGCATCCTGGTAAATAAATGGTGGAAGAGCTGGCAGTCAGGCAACATGGATGTTTACCGCAGCTGCTATGACAGAAATTTCAAATCAAAAAATTTGAATCTGAATAAATGGATAGCCGCCAAAGCCAATGTCCATAAAAAGAGCAAAGACATAGAGATCAGTATCAGTGATTTAAGAATATCGGTGAAGGGAGATAAAGCCAAAGTCACGTTTATTCAATATTATACTTCCTCAGCAACAAAGGCTCAGGGCAGAAAAACTCTGGATTTGAGAAAAGTAGGCGATGAGTGGAAGATATTCAGGGAGATTATATAGATTTAAAAAGTTTTAAAAATTCTTCAAGAACTCACAGATAAAAAATGTTTATCTCAAATGGCAATTGCTTTAAAGGCAATTGCCATTTTCATTAAAATAATCAAGACACTCAGAAAGGTTCTGTAATGAAAATCAATAAAGAAAAGATAGACAACGTAAAAGGTTTTTTGGATGAACGCGAGGCCCAGTGCCTCTACAAGCTGTGTCTGGATGCCGGCAAAAAGGGGCCCTGTCTGGAAATCGGAAGCTACTGCGGCAAGTCATCCGTATATCTTGGCGCGGCCTGCAGGGAAAATTCCACCGTTCTTTTTTCCATCGATCATCACAGCGGTTCCGAAGAACAGCAGCCCGGACAGGAATATTTTGATCCCGACCTGCTGGATAAGGAAACCGGAAAAGTAGACACGCTCAGACACTTCCGCAAAACCATTTCCGATTTCGGCCTGGATGATGTGGTCATCCCCCTGATCGGCCGCTCGGCGACCATAGGGAAAGTCTGGGAAACTCCCTTGAGCCTGATTTTTATAGACGGCAGCCACGCCTATGAAGCAGTGTTGAGTGATTATGAAATCTGGTCGAAAAACGTAATGCCGGGCGGTTACCTATTATTCCACGACATCTTTTCCGATCCGGCAAAGGGCGGACAGGCGCCTTATCTCGTTTTTCAAAAGGCTGTTGCCTCCGGATTCTATGATGAAATGCCCATGTGCGAATCACTGGGCATATTAGTACGCAAAAAGTAGATCACCCTTCGGACCATGACCATTGACACCCTTTGCCGTAAACATCGAATTTAATGTAACCCCGACCTGCAAAATCACGGATGGTATTATCAATTATTTTGGTATCGGTGTTGGTGGAATTCTTCACTTTGCGGCACAGTTCCTCCACGGCGTTGTCTTTGGAACCTTTAAATAAATCGTTGTCAATAAACCCGCATTTCTCAATGATGTCATTTTTCAGAAGCTGATAGGTCAGTTTCATCCGCCGGGTGCCCTCAATCTGCATCCTGTCTTCAACAGAGCCCTTCCCTTCATCATATCTGCGCTGAATTTTATCCCAGTCGGTTTTCATTTCCGCGTCGTAACGGGCGCCGAATTCATGCATCTCCTGCGGCTGCAATGATGATGTTTTCACAATGGCGTCATTGGCGTCGTAGCGGGTCCAGTCGTCCGTCAGGATTTCCAGATCATAATCCTTAATATTTTCCCTCACGGTTGTGCCGGGAAAAGGCGCCAGAAAATGATAACCATAGAGAGCCTTCGTGCTTTTCGCGAATTTATCCGTTTCCTCCAGCGTATCTTTCGTCTCTCCGGGCAACCCGATGATGAAGGATTCGTGGGCTATCAACCCCGCCTGCTGGCACATTTCGACCGCTGCATGAACCTGTTCCAGTTTTATTCCTTTTTTTATTCTTTTCAGCATTTCCGGATTGCCGGTTTCCACGCCGAAGCTGACAGAGTCGCAACCCGCAGCGGCCATTTCATCGAATACTTCCCGGCTTACCGTATCCACACGAGCAAAAGCGCTCCAAGGGAACTTTAACGAACGTTCCTTGATTCCCCGGCAGATTTCCCTCACCCTGTCTTTATCGGTGGTAAACAAATCGTCGGCTATATTGATGCGGTCAAAGCCGTATCCGATGATGGTTTCGATTTCATCAAGAATCAGTTTTGTGTTTCTCTTGCGGACTTTGGACCCGACCATCTTTCTGCCCAGACAGAAAATACAGGAATACGGACACCCCCTGCCGGTAATCAGACTTACCGGAAATCCCAAAGCCCGGTAACGTGAAATCGGCAATAAATGCCGCGCCGGCGGGGCAATTCTATCAATATCGGTAATAAAATCTCTTTTACCGGTCACCATGATTTCATTACCGTTTCTGTAGGCAAGACCGCGAATATCGCGCCACTTGTCCCGGTTTTCCAGTACAGGAGTCAGTTCGGCGATGGTATCCTCGCCTTCCCCGATGACAATCAAATCGATTTCCGGATACAGGTTCAGAGTATTCGTAGCCGTAAAGGACACATGGGGACCGCCCATCATCGTGATGATTTCAGGATTGATACTTTTGACATCGCGGATGATTCTCTGCGCGTCAAAAAAATTCATCGTCACGGACGTGGAACCCACGGCGTGAGGCTTAAAAGCCGCCAGCTGGGCCTCCAGTTTTTCTTTGGAGTAGGCGGAAACAATGTAATCGAATATTTTCACTTCGGCACCGGCGGCGGCGAAGGCCGCGGCAACGTAGGTCACCCCCAGCGGAGGAGAAGGCATTTCCTCCAATGGATAAGGCGGAGCGATAACAGCTATGCGCATTTTTAATCTCCTTTCCGGGGAAACAACAGAGATCTCAGCCATCCGGCCAGCGTGTTCCCCTTCATCAATGCACGGTCAATCAGTTCAAAATCCACGGCCAGCTTTGCGGGATCGGAAAGCCAGTCGTTTCTTGTTCTCATGGGTTTATCCGGGTCAAGGTATTTTATGACGGTTGCCGGATTGCCCGCGGCTATGGCGTTGGCCGGAATATCCTTCACGACAATGGAACCGGCGCCGATGACGGCATTGTCCCCGATCGTAACGCCCTTGCAGACTATAGAGCTGTCTCCCAGCCAGACATTATTGCCGATGGTAACCGGCTTTGTAGCGCCCACCGGCGCGCTGCGGTCATACAAATCATGCCAGTCGGCATCGGATACACTGACGTTCTGGGCAGTCATGCAGCCGTCACCCATTTTAACGGATGTGGCGGACATCAGTCTTGTACCCGGACAAATCAGACAGCATTTGCCGATTTCGATTCTGCCCTCCCCCATCCAGGCAGGCCAGACCGTAAACCTCACCTGTCTGTCCGGGGTAGCAATCACCGTAGTATAATCGCCAAGAAAAACAGGCCCGCCGAAAACCTCCACGTACCAGGGTTTCATAAAAACAAGACCCCGTCCGAAATAATCGAATTGATGGGCGAGAAAATACTTCGCGTACCATTTCTGATACTTCTGATCCCAGCGTTTAAGATAATATGGACGATGATCTTTTCTCAAATTCCTGCCCTGGTTAAAGTGGATTTTTTTGCGGATAATTTTCTGTCAAATAAATTGATTGCGGGCGCAGGGCAAAAAGCCTGCTTTATGGACGGTTTTCACTTTTCCATCGAAGCCCAGTATTTATGATTGAAAAGTTTTGCCGCCGGAGTTAGTTCGTTTAATGAATCCCAGGCCATCATGGCCGCGGCCGCCGTCCAGCCTGTTTTTTCCTCGGGCCAGATAACGCCGTCCGGAAAAGTCACACCCATCCAGAATGACCCGTCGGAAAATCTTTTATCATTGAGCCAGCTGAAAATCATTTTGGCTCTCGGTACATCCTCAATTGCCGCAAGCGTTAATATAAACTCCGCTGTTTCCGCCATCGTTACCCAGGGCCGGTCACTGACGCACCGCACTCCCCATTCGGGAACGACAAACTTTTCCCACAAATGTGCTATTCTCTTTTTCGCTTCTGCTCCGGTCACCGCCCCGCATAAAATCGGATAATACCAGTCCATCGAATAGCGCGATTTAATCATGTTAAAAAGATCGGGCCGGGTTCTGATTGCCACGCCCAGCGCGTCCATTGATTTTCGCCAGCTGGGACGTTTTTTGCCCAGTATTGAAGCTATGGCCAGAGCGCATTTGATGCTCATATAGATGGAACTGGAACCGGTCAGCAAAGCCATTTTGTCTATTGCGCCATGCTTGTTTCGTGCCCAGTAAATTTCGCCGTCCGGCGCCTGCAAATTGACGGCAAAGTTTATTCCCTGGGAAACCGTATGCCACATCCCCTTGAGAAATTTCATATCCCGGGTAATCAGGTAATGATGAAATGCGCCCACGGCAACATAGGCTGAAAAATTGGATTCCTTGCTGGAGTTGACAATCTTTCCGTCTTTGATTTCCGACCACCAACTTCCGTCTTCAAGCTGGGAGGCAGCCAGCCACTCATAGGCTTTCCCCGCCTCAGCGAAGAAACCGCCCGTGCTCAAACCCATGGCGCTTTCGACATGGTCCCAGGGATCGGTCTTTCCTCCCTTCGACCAGGGAATTTCGCCGCTTTCCTTTTGCAGCGAAGCGATGAAGGCGGCAATCTTCTCCAATGAAATCAGTGTCAGTTCTTCACTTACGGAAAGTTTCATTTCCATTTGCATTATACCTTTTTAAGATAATAGACGATGCTTTTGCCCAAAAGCGGATTGAGCAACTCTTCCAAAAGCCGGACCCCGCGCGGTTTTTTCATAATATCCCATTCCAGGAATTTCCGGTAAGACCTGACCAGCGGATGATCTTCGTTCTTCAAACCGACCATACATTTCAGCCACCAGTAGGGGGAATGCAGCGCATGCTTGTAGTTGATCTTCCAGCACTTGAATCCCTGCTTCGTCAACATCTTATAAAGTTGCTTTTTTCTGTAAATCCGTATGTGTCCGCCTTCTTCATTATAATATTCGTGCGAAATAAACCAGCAGATTCTTTCCGCGAAATACCTTGGTACGCTGACGACCAGGGTGCCGTGCGGTTTTAAAATTCTGTCGAGTTCGCTGATGGCGTTTTTGTGGTCGGGAATATGCTCCAGAACCTCGGAACAGATGATGCAGTCGAATGAAGCATCCGCAAAAGGCAGCCTGTTGATGTCAGCAATGGTCACCAGATAATCTTTCGAAAGGGCGTCGGGCTGCGCATCCATGGACTTGCAGGATTCCTGCAAAGCCCAGGTACTCTTGTCGATGCCGTAAATTTTCAGCCCCGGTATCCTTGCCATCTGACGCAGATGCCTGCCGAGACCGCAGCCCGCATCCAGCACAACATCATTCGGTTTTAAACGCAGTCGATTAATGTCTACCGTAACCATCAATGGCCTCTCTGTATACTTCCACCATATCGCCGGCGGCTTTTGACCAGTTAAAAATCGAGTCAACTCTTTCAATGCCGGCCTGAGACATTTTCTTTCTGCGATCGGGATTATTAAACAGAAACATGATCTCCCGGGCCAGAGAATCGGCATCGGCGGGAGGCACGATGATTCCCGCGTCTCCGACAACCTCCGGCAGAGCGCCGCCGCTGGTGCTGATGAGGGGCACGCCGCAGGCCATGGCTTCCGCCGCGGGAAGGCCGAATCCTTCATATAAGGACGGAACCACGGCAATCGTGGCTTTGGAGTAATAACCGGCAAATTCTTCATTGGCGATTCGTCCGGTAAAATGAACGATGTCCCCTACTTTGAGGTCCTCTACAACCTTCCTGATGATTCCGTTCTTCTTGGGTTCGCCGATGACCGTCAATTTCACCGGCTGTTTTTTTCTGATCTGGGAAACGGCCTCCAGCAGATAGCGCAGGCCTTTGAGCGGCGTATCCGCGCTGTTGGTGACAATGATGGAATTTTCCGGCTTGGGTCCATTGTTGACGGGATAGAAAAATTCCTTATTGATGCCGTTGGGCACAACGCGGAATTTGGACGGGCTGATGGAAAATTCTTCAGCGATGTCGATTTTGGAACATTCGGAAACCGTGACGATATGCGACAGCTGCCTTGCCACTTCCTTCTGCATTTTGATGAATGAGTACCATTTTTTAATCTTTCTTATCCCCTTTTTTGTCGTGGCCGACTTGAATTCTTCCTGCCGATCGACGGTGATGGGATGATGAATGGTGGCTATCGTGGGAACACCTTTTTGCGCGATTTTGCCGATGCCGTAGGCGAGGCATTGATTGTCATGGATGATGTCATACTTGTTTTTATGTTTCTGCAAATAATTATACGCCCGCTCACCGAAGGTAAACGGTTCGGGAAACCTTCCTGTGCACATGGTGACAAATTCATACATGTTGATGGGATTCGCCAGCGAGGTCACTTTTTTCAAGTGAAACGGCTTTTCCGGATTATAGAGATCGAGACTGGGAATCTTGTGCAGATGCACACCGGGGTCAAGATTCGGATACGGAGGCCCGGAAAGAACATCCACCTGATGGCCGAGATCATTCAGTGCTTTGCTTAAATGTTTAATGTAAACGCCCTGTCCGCCGCAATTGGGGTTGCCCCGGTAAGTCAACAGACAGATATTCAACGGCTGGGAATTGGTTTTACTTTTCATACCTTTAACTTTGCTGCTATCCTTCTTGAATTTTCAAACACCGCCGATATTTCATCATCGCTCAGTCCGGCGCCGCGGGCAATTTTTTTTGCCCTTTCGGAGTCTACGAAATCAGCCGGTGCGTGGGCATCGTTATTAAGCACAAGGTTGGCTTTGAACTTTCTGGCCATCTGTGCCACATGCCCGTTGGAGAAACTATGACCTTTCCGTGTGGTAATTTCCAAATAAATTCCCTGTTCCGAGGCCAGTTGCGCTTCCTCTTCCGTAAGTAGTCCGGGATGCGCCAGAATATCTATGGATGCTTTAAGGGCGGCCAGATTCGTTCCGGCGGGAACAGGTTCAACTATTGTCTCCCCGTGCACGACCACCAGTTTCGCTCCCAAACCTCTGGCTTCATCTACCAATGCAGCAATCTGTGAGGGATCGACATGAGTGATTTCCACACCGGGAAAAGCCTCTATTTTCCCTGCCCTGGTTATCATGGAGCAAACTTTTGCAATCCGGGGAATAATAAAATCGATATTGGAATGATCGGCATGATCGGTAATGGCTAAAGCCTTATAACCGGCGGCGCATGCGCGCTGCGCCAGTTCAGCCGGCACCAGCTCACCATCACTGAAAATGGAATGCGTATGCAGATCAATCACTTAAAATATCCTGATTCCTAATTTATTTAGAACACTTAACTTGAGGTTGACTTAGCAAATTTACGACCGGGAGTCAATAAAGATATGCAGAATTGCGTATTCAATTTTTCTTACTTATTATTCAAAAGAAGAAAGGTCGCCGATACCCGGCAGACATTTTTCTCTTTATTATCGGTAACCAGGCAATCTCCGATAACAAGGCTTTGCCCTTTTTTAAAAACGGTGGCCGTGGCAATGAGTTCCCCGTCGCTGACACCAGCAAGGAAATTGCTCTTGAGTTCGACGGTCGTCAAACCCTCCCCGTTGTTCAATCGGGTCATCATGGCATGAGCGATGGTTTCATCGGCAAGGGCAACAATCAGCCCGCCCTGCATAATTTTTGCCCCCTGCAAATATTCGGGACAAACCGGCATTTTAAAACGGCAGTAGCCGTCCTTTAACTCGACCAGCGTGATACCCATATAATCCAGAAAGGGATTAATCATCTTTTGTCCGGCTTTCAGTTTGTCCAGATACAGAGCGTAATTAAAAATGGCCGTTTTCCTCCTTCATATGATTCCGCTGTTTTCATAATCCATTTTGAAGGATTTTCCAATCTATTTAATGAATCTGAAACAATTTTGTGATAAGTTTTAGGCACACGTCAGAGAAAAAGGGGAACAAAAGCGGTGCTCTGGATGTCTAATATAACAAGCAGCGAGAAAGCGGTCGTAGGCGATGAAGACCTGGAATATGTCGTTCTTTGCCAGTCCGGTGATGCGGACGCTTTTGAAGTGCTGGTTGAAAGGCATCAGAAACAAATGCTGAACATAGCATTCAGAATGACGGGAGATTACAATGAAGCCTGTGATGTCACACAGGAGGCTTTTATCGCCGCGTATAAATCCATCAGGAAGTTTAAGGCGGAAGCAAAATTTTCCACCTGGCTTTACAGAATCGTCATCAATCATTCCAAGAACCGTTTAAAGCAAATGCGCCATTCGGCGACAAGCGGGAACATTTCCATGGATGATCTGGCAGAGGCAAAATCAGAGAAATTATTGAATCCATCCCTGGTCAACGGCGCCAATCCCGGAACGCAGTTGGAGAAACGCGAGAGAGAAGCCCACGTACAGCGATGCATCACGTCCCTTGATCATGAATACAAAGAAGTGCTGGTGCTCAGGGACATCCAGGGATTTTCTTATGAAGAGATACGTGATATTCTGAAAGTGCCGGATGGAACGGTTAAATCCAGGCTTTCCCGTGCCCGCAACGCGCTTAAAGATTGCCTAGCCAAGGTTATTGGTGATTTATGAAAAAATGCAAAGACATTAAAAACAGCCTTCCGCTGTATCTGGATGATTCCCTTCCCGCCGTGGACAAGAAAGCCGTTGAGGAACATTTAAAAACATGTCCTCAGTGCACGAAAATTCTTACGCAGCTCAGCAAAACACAGACGCTGGTCAACAATCTTGCCGAAGTTAATCCGCCGCCCTGGTTGAAACAGAAAATCATGGCCGGAGTACGCGAAAAAGCCGAAAAGAAAAGCCTCGTCGAAAAATTGTTTTATCCTTTGCAGATAAAAATTCCCGTTCAGGTATTTGCCACTATATTTATCGCGGTTATCGCCGTTTATATTTACAGGGCGGGAGAAAATCAGATGAAGGAGGTTGCCACTTCCCCCACGCCGGTTGTGGAATTTCAGAAAAAACAATTGCCTGAACATCAAAATAAAATGGCCGCGGATGAAGCCGCATCAAAGAAAGAGAAACCTGTTCAAAGAGAAGAAAAAGCTACGCCCCGAAAGGAAGCAGCTCCTCAAAAAGCTTTCGAGGCGGTACAATCCAAAGAGCAGGCTATTCCAAAAGAAGAAAGAGCATTGCCCCAGAAGGATGAGATGCCTCAAAGTACTACCGTTATGGAGGCTGACAAAGTAAAAGACGCAAGCGAGGCAGTGGTTCCCGCGGCAAAAGCGGATAAATATAAAAGCTCAGCGGCAAGATCTGTGACAATACCCCAGGTGGCAATGGAAAAGAAACAGGAAAACCGTTCTTTCGACGCAACTATGAAGGCCGCTCCCGCGCCGATCACCCAAGGTCTGCCTGCAAAATCGAAAATCCTATTGCGTGTCGCCGATATAGATAAAGCCGCAGGCGAGGTGGAAAGACTTCTGACTAAATACGAAGCAAAAAATATCGTCAAAAAAACGGCGCAAGGCAAAGTCATCCTGACAGCCCAATTAAAAAATCAGAAAATAAAAGATTTAATGCTTCAATTAAAATCCATCGGGCTCATCACCCCCGGTGATATACCCGCCGACAGCTCCGCAAACGAAACAGCGGTTGTGATAGAGATTAGCGTCAACTAAGAGTGGGGTTAGCTACGACTCCGTGCCCTTATGGAATAAAGGCAGTTGAAGATTACCGAATAAAAGGTGCTGACAAAATATCAGCCGGAGTGTAGCAATAGGCTATGGATTTGCTATGAGAACTTATTTCTTCTAAACCATATTATCAATGCTAATATTAATGCTAATTCAATTACCAGCATGATATATGATGGTAAAAAATTATATCTGATAATTGTAGTATTGGGTTGAGGCAGAGGCACGGGAACATCCTTGTATCGATAATAAAAATCAATCCGATCAATGACCATCGCCAGACGATTAATTGCATCAATGACCATTGCCCCTAAAGATAGAAAAAAGATATTGATGTTTCGTTTTTTAACAAGCGCAGTTAAAGCGCTTAGCAGCATTAAGAGAGGTAAAAATTCTGCATAGAATAAATATGGACTATATAACCAAACAAGCTGATTACCCGGCAACACACCAACATTTCTTAATAAAGTATATGACGCAATGAATATAATGACCGTTAATGTAATGATTCTCATTTATAATTCCTCATCTCATAACCGCATTTCTGGGTCATCTAACCAGTCTTTTCTCTGCCGTAAGTCGCACTTTCCTTGTTCCTTGCTCCTTGCCCCTTCGCTACCTGCTACTATTTAACAGTGCGATGTCGTTCCTTATGTTACCCATTATACATTTGATATGATAAATATTGACGATTACCGGTTGCACCATACCACAAAATTACACAAGTTGTGAACCGGCGACCACAGAATTGAATAAATAAAATCTCTCTGGACAAAATTTGTACGAATCTTTATAATATGATAATATTGGCAATGTGGCCATAACCTCTTGAAAATCAAGAAAATTTTCGAACTATAATCCTTGACCCTGATATAGCGCGATAGTATAATCATTAAGTATTTATTATACCGTGAAAGGAGGTATAAAGATGGCAAAATACCTTTATAACCAGGAAGCGGTTGAAAATCTCAGGTTGACTGACACATCCATTCTGGATCGCCTGATTGATTTTGAATCCGCACGGGCGGCGCATCTGAAGAAGGACCATGCCAAGAAAGATAAGCGGATGACGATCAGCGAGGCGGTGGCGACTTTTGTGCAGGATGGCGACATCATTACCGATGGCGGCTTTTCTTACGTGCGTACGCCACACCAGGCCTTTAACGAGGTCATCAGGCAGGGCAAAAAGAATCTTCAGATGATTGGGGCGCCCAATACCAATCAGTCCTTTTTTATCACATACGGACTCGTGTCATATTCCCACAACTCATACACCGGCGCGGAAATGCGCGGAATTGATAAAGTCTATGACCGTGCGCTTAAGGCCGGACGGATCAAGATACTTTCGGAATGGAGTCATGGAGGCATTGCGCTGGGATTCAAGGCCGCGCAGCTCGGAACGCCGGGAGTATTTTCCAAGCAGATGCTCGGCAGTGATCTCGTGCGCTATAATCCTTACCTCAAGGTGATGCAGCATCCCTTAAAGGATAATCATGATCCCGTGGTCTTCATCCCTGCCCTGTATCCCGATGTAGCGATTATTCATTGCAACGCGGCGGACAAAAACGGCAACGCCTATCTCTACGGTCCGGCTGTAAATGATCTTGCCGTGGCAGCCGCTGCCCGCAAGCTGATCATTACGGCGGAGGAAATCGTTCCCGAAAACGACATCCGTTATAACAAGAAGGGAGCGATTATTCCTTTCTTCTATGCCGATGCAGTGGTTGAAATGCCCTTTGGAGCGGTTCCCGGCAATATGCCCGGATATTACTACTGGTCACGGCAGTGGTGGGAAAAATGCATGCGTTTTGGCGGTGCATCCGACGAAAACATCCTTGCATTTTGTAATGAATGGATTATGGGCACCAAGGATCAGTTTGAGTTTGTTGAAAAACTGGGCGGCGCAAAATGGATTGCCGAAGCGCGCCGTCAGACCAAAGCCGCCGAAGGCGACAACGAAGACATTGATTTCTCATACGAGGAATATACTCTGAATCACGATTCAGGACTCTTCTATTAATAAGGAGGATGCTATGAAGGACTTGAACGCACCCGCCAATCCCCTGGAGACATTGGCTTACATAATCGCGCAGCAGATTCACGATCACTCGATCGTCTATATAGGAACCGGAATCCCCATGGTTGCAGGGATTCTGGCAAAGAAAACCCATGCACCGAACATCACCATCGTTTACGAATCAGGCGGACAGGACCCGATACAGGGAGACATGCCCTGGTCGGTCGGCTGTCCCTTTACCTGGCGTAAATCCCCGACCATCATGGAGATGTCCTATTCTTTCGCGCAGTGCTACAACGGATACGTTGATATAGGTTTTCTGGGCTTTGCGCAGGTGGATATGTACGGCAACGTAAACACGCACATGATCGGCAAGGATTTTCACAAACCCAAAGTCCGCATGACGGGCAGCGGCGGAAATAACGATCTGTCATCTCTGACCGAAAACATGGTGCTTGTCGGACTCCAGACGCCGGATAAATTTCCCGAAAAGGTTGATTTTATTACATCCGTGGGTCATCTGACCGGAGGCAACTCCCGTCAGGAGGCGGGTCTTCTTGGCAACGGCCCCGTCGCTGTCATCAGCCCCTGGGGAGTCTATGACTTCGAACCGGTCAGCAAACGCATGCGCGTCAAATCCCTGACGCCCGGCGTTACTTATGACATCGCTCAATCGCTCACCGGCTTTGAACTGCTCAAGCCGGAAGGAGAGATTCCGCAGACCAAACTGATCACGGACGATGCCCTGAAGATCATGCGCACCGAGGTTGACCCCCGCGGTGTCTTTACGACGATGCCAACAGCGTAACTATAATTTATTTCGTTCCCAAGTCGCTTCAACCGGCTTTAAAGCCGGTTGAAGCGTTGGGGACATAATTTTTAATGACCATCCCATTTAAAAGTTCTCAGTAAGCGGAGTTAACGGAGTTTTTCAACAGCCCCGTAAGGTTAGTGTTCATATTATTCAAACCTTAACCAGGGAGGAAGTTTATGGAAAGCATCAATAAAATTCTTGCTGTAAGCTGGGTCACCCAATATTGTAAGGGAACCGTCCATCCCGCGGTTTCGCTCGCCGAAAAATACAACGCTGAACTTTTCGTCATTCATGTTATCGATACATCATTACTGCACGGCTGGAATATTCCCATGCGATCGAATGAGGAGGAACGCGGGAAGTATATTGACCAGATCAAGTCCGAACTCAATAGCGTCATCAACCGGGAGAAAAAGGGCGACATGACTGCCAAAATAATTGTCAAGCAGGGAGAACCGGTTGATGAAATTATCAAGGTCATTGAAAAGGAAATAATTGATCTGCTCATTCTGCGGGTCAATCAAGAAAGCCGGTTTGAGCATTTTCTGGTCGGCGGCAGCAATGATGAAATCATCCGGAAAATGCCCTGTTCCATTTTTCTGCTGAAAAATGAACCGACTACCAGAGCGAAGGCCAGACGCTGCTGATCCCGGCAGTACGAGAAAATAACTTAAGCAGGACTGATTAGCATCACAATGAAGTCGAAGAAATATAATGCGTTTATCTTTCTATTGCCGGTAATCATTATCTGCTTTGTTCTCGTGTCCTGTTCAAAACCCAAACTGCCGTCTCTAGCCGGTGACGCGGTTATTCTGGCTTTCGGCGACAGTCTGACTTTTGGAACAGGGGCTGAAGCGGCGGAAAGTTATCCGGCGGTTCTGGAAAAGATGATTGGCAGGCGGGTGATTAATTACGGAATACCGGGCGAAGTCACCGCCGAAGGATTATCGCGGCTGCCGGAAATTCTGGAGCAAGAAAAACCGGCTTTGATGATTTTGTGTCACGGCGGCAACGACCAGCTAAGACATCTTAATCCGGAACAAACCGCGGATAATATCAGGAAAATAATTCAACTGGCACGGGAAAGAAATGTAGCCGTCGTGCTGATTGCGGTCCCGGCTCCGGGGCTGACGCTTTCACCTCCTTCCCTGTACCGGAAAATTGCCAAAAAAATGTCTGTTCCCGTCGAAGAAAATATTTTGTCCGATGTTCTAGCTAAAAACTCCCTCAAATCGGATTTGATTCATCCCAATGCGGCGGGATACAGGCTGATGGCCGAATCCATTGCCGCTCTTTTGCGCCAATATGGCGCTATTGATTGATATAAAAGCCGGATTATAAACCCGGCTTTTTAAATACCCTGCCCTGAATCATCTATTCGGAAACGCCTGACGAAACTGAAGTAAATATTATTATGCCTATGGCGATAACAAATATTACCGCCAGCGTCAGGCCTATTGCCGGAAGGATCTTCTTCGCATTTTCTTCCGTGATTCCCATCACACCGAAAAATCCTCCAACGATGGCAATTGTCATACTAAAGAAAAGATATAAAACAAATGACATCTCAAAACCGGTTTCACCTTTTGACGTGATTCCCAAGGGCCTGATAATCGCGAGCATGATCAATCCGATTGTCGTCAACACAACCGAAACAATTCCGCTTGTTGTATGCCTGGCCTCACCATCTTCGGTGATGTCTTCATTGTCATCCGACATTTTGCCTACTCCTTTCTTTTTAATTGATTATCTATCTCTTGATAATTATAGGAAAAACGTTTTTGTGTCAATTAAATAGTGGATTTTCCCGGGACTTCGAGACGGAGAATTGTAATTGTAGTGCGAACCTTAAGGTTTGCTTTTTTACGGGTGTGAAAACCTAGACTACTTAATGTAGCGTGATTCCCAATCGCGCCGCATTTCGGATTGTTCAGGGAACAATCCCTACATGAGATCCACCTCCGTCACTTCGTGACACCTCCGCCGGCGGAGGACAGGAACATCAATCTCTCTAACTCATTAACTTTTGAAAGTTTTAAATCGGATTGAGCGACTTGTTGGGTTTATTCAATAAAATAAATTTTATTTGGAATAACATACGAGGAGTAACAATGTGTGCATATCCATTCGTTGTTTTGATTTTTATAGCCGGTTTTTTCTTGATCTTTGTAATCGCTGATAGTCTCCCAGCAGATTGCGCAATGCTCATGGTCCCAACCTCCTTCAATGCAGTGCACTTCCTCTGCTCCGGCTATTGGTTGTTGTCCTGATACACCCCTAATTCGTTTCCCATCTATAATAAATTCAATGGCATCTTCTGATTTAAATTCAGTGCGTACCCATTTAAGATTTCTATCAAAAACAAGATCAGCGCGTTCGCCCCAGTATCCATCAAGATATTCATACTGACCGTCAATATGAAGGGCTTCTGTTATTTCCTTTCTATCCGGAATGAACTGGGCTGTCTTTTCATCCGTTACAATTGAAACAAATTTTCCCCATACAAGATTATCTTCAAATATAATACAGCCTTTACTTTGCTCGCTGATCCATTTCATTTTATCGAATGACACAACAATACTATCAGCGTCAACTGCAATGATTTTAAGGCATGGCAAATTAGAACGTTTCTTATTCATTTATTATTAATCTCAACACTGTTACATGGATTGATGTTAATGGTGCATATGTTATCGATTTCAAGTTGCAACCTAGCACAAATTTACACGATTGAAAACTGAAGAATACAAGGGCTGTTGAAATACCTCATTTTAAAGGGCTGTTCAAAAATGTTCATATGCAAGGCGCGCAAAAACGGAATCGTGAGGCGTATATGGAAATACGTTGAGCGGTGCGGTTCGAAGCGCAACGCCGCAGATGGACATTTTTCAACAGTCCCATCATCACCTCAGGTTTTTACATGCAGCAGCGGCAGTCCCAGATGGCGGCGGCGGGTTTCGCCTTTGAGCTGCGTCTGTTCACGGACAGTCGGACTGCCGCGGCGTCCGCGTCCCAGCGTATCAATCGGGTGGGAGCTGCCCAGATGCAGGGCGTGCTTGCCGAATTTTTTCCCCAGCTCATCGGCCACGCCGTAGAGGCCCCTGATTTTTTCCGCCCGCAGGGGATCGTCGAAAAGAGAATATTGCGTGCCGGTGTCCGGCTGCAAATCAAGCAGAATCACCCCCGTGGCGCGGTAAATATCCGTGGGGCAGTAGCAAGCATCGAAAAGCTCGCGGATGACGCCGGAGAATTCCAGCGGAAAAGCGCACGGGCGCGAAAGTTTTGCTTCGCTGCCGGAGGTGTGAAAATCATTCTTCTTGAGAAAGACAACGATTTTATCCGGCGCCAGCGCATACCGCCTGGCCTTGATGCAAGCTGATTCCATGTTCCGCATAAGATGGGCAAACAGGTATTCGGCATCGGATGTCGGCGGCGCGAAGGTCTTTGTCTTGCTGATGGAAGCATAGGTGCTTTTTTCTTCCGCCGTCACGGGGTAAACCGACTCGCCGCGCAGTTCCTGCCAGATTTCCACGCCGGGCTTGGTAAATTTTTCCCTTACTTTTTTCTCCGGCAATTGCGCGAACTCCAGCGCGTAGCGGATGCCCATCTTGGCCAGATAGTTGGCGGTGGCAAAGCCGATGCCCCATATCTTTTCCACAGGAAGATTGTTCAGATACGCGGCGATGTCCCTGCCGCCGATGATGGTGATGCCGGAGGGTTTTTGGTGTTTGGAAGCGACCTTGGCCAGCACCTTGGTGATGCTCAATCCCGCCGAAACGGTTATGCCCAGTTCCCTTTCGATTTCCTTTTTCATTTTACAGACGATTTCTTCATAGGACGAACGCAGGGCGCGGCGCATGCCGGTAATATCGGCAAAAGCTTCATCGATGGAATATTCCTCCACATCGGGCGTAAAGCGCCGCATGATGCTGAACATCCGCCGTGAAAACAGGCTGTAGGTTTCGTAATCGGAGGGAAGAACAATCAACCCCGGACAAATCTTCCGCGCTTCATGAAGAGGGACACCGCGCTTGA
>CAYMWM010000035.1:10356-32269 GCA_964394185.1 uncultured Smithella sp. | reverse complement strand
TTCAACTCTCCGTTGATCATATCGCCAAAGAGGCGCAAAAGGCGCGCGAGCTGGGAATACCGGCGGTTCTCCTTTTCGGCATTCCGGCCAAAAAGGATGAGATGGCCACGGGAGCGTTTGCCAAGGACGGCATTGTCCAGCAGGCGGTAAAGCGAATTAAAAACGAAGTGCCCGATATTCTGGTGATTACGGATGTCTGCCTTTGTGAATATACCAGCCACGGCCACTGCGGCATGCTGGAAAAAGACAGTGTGCAGAATGACGAGACGCTGGAAGTTCTGGCTCAAACGGCTCTTTCACAGGCGCGTGCCGGAGCGGATATGGTTGCGCCGTCGGCGATGATGGACGGACAAGTGGCCGCAATCCGCGAAACACTTGATGAAAATGCGTTCGAAGATGTGCCCATTATGGCTTATTCCGCAAAATACGCTTCGTCGTTTTACGGGCCTTTCCGCGAGGCCGCCGAAAGCGCGCCGCAGTTCGGCGACAGGAAAGCTTATCAGATGGACCCAGCCAATGCCGACGAAGCGATCCGGGAAATATCGCTGGATGTCAGTGAGGGTGCCGATATCATCATGGTGAAACCGGCGCTGGCTTATCTGGATATTATTTGCCGCGCGAAGCAGGAATTCGATTTGCCTGTCGCCGCCTATAATGTCAGTGGTGAATATTCGATGATTAAAGCCGCCGCCCAGCTGGGTTGGCTGGATGAAGAAAGAGCCATGATGGAGTCGCTGACCGCGATCAAACGCGCCGGCGCTGATATCATCATTACATATTTCGCGCCGCAAATAGCAAAATTGCTCAACAGGTAAGACATAACCATTATGCCGATTGCCCCTGACCAAAAAGTCCGCATGATCGCGTGGGAAGTGACGCGCAGCTGCAATCTTAACTGCGTTCACTGCCGGGCGGCAGCGAGTTGCGGTCCTTATCCGGGGGAACTATCCACAAAAAAATGTCTAAATCTTATTGATGAAATTGCCGCCGTGTCCTCGCCGGTGATTATCCTAACCGGGGGCGAGCCGCTGCTGAGGCCGGATGTCTTTGAAATTGCTTCCTACGGAACGAACAAGGGACTGCGCATGGTGATGGCGACAAACGGCACTCTGGTAACGCCTTTGGTTGCGGAAAAAATGATTAAAAGCGGTCTTAAAAGAGTCAGCATCAGCATTGACGGCAAAGACGCGCGCAGTCATGACGCGTTTCGTCAGGAGAAGGGCGCTTTTACCGGGGCAATGGCCGGAATTGACGTGCTCAAAAATGCCGGTATGGAATTTCAAATCAATACGACCATTACATCAGCCAATCTTGATCAGATCAAAGATATTCTGGAACTGGCTAAAAACCTGGGCGCGGCGGCGCATCATATTTTTTTACTGGTGCCCACGGGACGGGGCAGGGAACTGGCAGGTCAGGCGATAACAGCAGCCGATTACGAAGAAACGCTGATGTGGTTTCACCGGGAGAGCTTAAGTTGCGATATTCAGCTCAAAGCCACCTGCGCGCCCCATTACTTCCGCATCATGCATCAGAATAAGAGCAAAGAAACGCATCCTGAGAAAAAACCGGCAGGCCATTTTCATGAAATGACCCGGGGCTGCCTGGGAGGAATAACATTTTGTTTTATTTCTCATGTCGGGCAGGTTCAGCCCTGCGGCTATCTGGAACTGGATTGCGGCAATGTCACAAAACAGAGTTTTGGTGATATTTGGGAAAATTCCGAGGTGTTTCGCAATTTGCGGGATTATAAGAAGTACGGCGGCAAATGCGGCCGTTGTGAATTTATCAAAGTCTGCGGCGGCTGCCGCGCACGGGCGTTCGAGGCGACGGGTGATTATTTGGCGGAGGAGCCGTTGTGTCTCTATCAGCCTGGAACAGACTGTTGACCGGGAGAGCATTCCCGCAGGGAGGCGCAATAATGAATGGTAAGATTCCTTGCCGGTAAAATCCGTAGGATTTTACAAAACGCCCCCGGTATTCGCTGGGCAAGCAGCTACGGAGTGCATCCCGGATTTGATTCCTCAGGACTCGCGTGCCTTGCATCTGAGCATTTTTGAACAGTCTAATAATGCAAAGAATATATTTAAAGATGGACGAGATTGATAGGCAAATATTAAACATTCTGCAAAAGGAATTTCCGTTGGCGGGGCAGCCTTTTTTGATTGTCGGGGAACGATGCGGCATCAGTGAGGGCGAGACCATCCGCCGCGTCCGGAAAATGAAACAGGATGGAATTATTCGCCGGATCGGCGCTGTGTTTGAAGGTGCAAAACTGGGGCGTGTCAGCGCGCTTTGCGCCGCGCGCGTGCCTGAAGAAGCAATAGGCAGTTTCGTTGACGTAGTAAACGCCAATAAAAATGTCACGCATAATTACCGGCGCGACAACGAATATAATATCTGGTTTACCGTAAATGCGGCAACGGAAGACGATCTGAAAGCGTTTCTAAAAGACGTCAAAAAGAAAACCGGCGTTGAGGATATTCTGGATATGCGCGCCGTAAGAACTTTTAAAATCAACGCAACTTTTGATGTATAAGATGTTGACGCAGGGTCTCATCCATGAGACATAAATTCCGTAAGAGTTTTTAGCTTTCCCACAACTTAACCAAGGAATAATTATTTATGACGGAAAAAAATAAAACGCCGCTGGTGGCTCTTGTTGACGGCAGTAATTATATTTACCGCGCCTTCTATGGATTGCCTCTTCTGACAAATTCCAAAGGTTTCCCCACCAACGCCATTTACGGATTTACCAATATGCTGCTGAAACTGAAGCGGGAGCTATTGCCGGATTATATTGTGGTGACTTTTGATCTCAAGGGGCCGACCACGCGTCATGGAGAATTTGAAGATTATAAGGCGACGCGAAAACCCATGCCCGACGATCTTATCCCCCAGATTCCGTTTATCAAGGACGTTGTCCGGGGATTCTCTATTTGTATTCTGGAAAAGCAGGGTATCGAGGCTGATGATCTGATTGGAACGCTCACGGTTCGGGCAAATAAAAAAGGATGGCGCACGGCTATTATATCGGGCGACAAGGATTTGATGCAGCTGGTTGATGATAACGTCGTGATGATTGATACGATGAAGGATAAAACTTACGATGCGGCAATGGTGAAAGAAAAATTCGGCGTGGGGCCGGACAAAGTTGTGGAGATTCTTGGTCTGATGGGCGACACATCCGATAACATTCCCGGCGTGCCCGGCATCGGGCCTAAAACGGCTCAGAGGTTGATTGAAGAATATGGTTCCGTCGAGGAAGTTATAAAAAATTCGGGAAATTTGAAAAACGTAAAATTGCGCGAGAGCTTTCGTCAGTATGCCGATCAGGCAAGGCTGAGCCGGCAACTTGCCAATATCAGAAAAGACATCGAAATCGAGTTTGATTTTACAGATGCGGTGGTCAGGGAGCCGGACAAGGAAGTTCTCTCGAAGTTATTCAGTGAATTTGAATTTTCCTCGCTCCTGCAGGAAATCAGGCGGGGTGAAGCAAAGCCGGCCAAAGATTACAAACTGGTTACGGAGAAAAACTCGCTCGACAAGCTTGTCGCCCATTTGAAAAAAAGCCATGAAATTTCCATGGAAATCATTTTTGAAAAAAATCCACCGTCGGATTTAATCGGCATTGCTCTTGCCGACGGCAAAGATGCTTTTTATATTCCTTTAGGTCATACCAATATTCTTACGGAGTTGCCCCCAAAAGAAGTATTCGCCGCGCTTGAGCCTGTTCTGAACAGTGCGGGAATAAAAAAATATGTTTATGATTTGAAGACAACGCTCGTTCTTCTGAATGACCTGGAAATACAGTCCGGCGATGATTTGCAGTTGGCCGCTTATCTGCTCAATCCGGCTAAGCATTCTTATGAGCTTACGGAAGTTGTCTGGGAATATCTCCATGAGCGGATTCCCGCACCCAACGATATTGCCGGAGGGAAAGGGAAAACTTATCAGCTGGCTTTGGTGCCTCCCGATAAAATGACCGCGTACGCGGGGCAGCGCGCTGACGCCATTTGCGAGCTTGCTCCTGTGCTAACCGCTCAGTTGAAAAAAACAGACGCCTTGGATCTTTACCGTAAAGTGGAAATGCCGCTTTTGCACGTCCTTACGGCTATGGAGAAAAAAGGCGTGCTGTTGGATGCTTCTTTATTGAAACAGATGTCGGTGGAACTGGCGCAACTGCTTTCTTTGTCCGAAGAAAAGATTCACCGGCTGGCCGGTGAAAAATTCAATATCAATTCACCCAAGCAGTTACAGGCTATTTTATTTGAAAAACTCAAACTGCCTGCCGGGAAGAAAACAAAAGAAGGTTATTCCACCGATGTGGATGTGCTTACAGACCTTGCCCGCAATCACGAACTGCCCGCCGAGATTCTGGCATACCGATCTCTTTCCAAGCTCAAGTCGACCTATGTAGACGCTTTGCCAGCGCTGGTTGATCAGAAAACGGGCAGAATTCATACATCCTATAATCAGACGGTAACGGCAACAGGCAGGCTCTCCAGCAGCAATCCCAACCTGCAGAATATTCCCATTCGGACACTGGAAGGGAAAAGAATCCGTCAGGCTTTCATCGCTGATCCGGATTGTTTCCTGATTTCAGCCGACTATTCACAAATTGAGCTTCGGGTGCTGGCGCATCTATCGGAAGATAAAGCGCTCGTAGACGCTTTTGCCTCTGATGAGGATATTCACAGCCGCACCGCATCGGATGTTTTCGGCGTATTTCCGCAGATGGTTAATCCTGATATGCGCCGTCAGGCCAAAGTCATCAACTTCGGTATTCTTTATGGAATGAGCGCTTTTGGGCTCGCCAGAGAGCTCGGTGTTTCCATGAAAACGGCGCAGGACTATATTGATGGATATTTTCTGCGTTATAAAAAAGTGCGTGCCTATCTGGATGGAATTCTGGGAGGTGCGCGCCGGGATGGATTTGTCTGCACGCTGCTGAACCGGCGCCGCTACCTGCCGGAGCTGCAAAGCAAGATTCCTTCCGTGCGCCAGTTTGCCGAACGCATGGCGATCAACACGCCCATTCAGGGAACGGCAGCCGATTTGATTAAGGTGGCGATGGTAAGTATTGCCAATTTATTCTTAAAGAAAAAGCTTTCCGCCCGTCTGATTATGCAGGTGCATGACGAACTGATTGTCGAATCTCCGGCCAGCGAAAAAGAAGAAGTCATGACGCTTGTCAAAAAAGAGATGGAAGAAGTTATTGAGCTTAAGGTGCCGTTGAAGGTGGAGATTGCAGCCGGCAAGAACTGGGACGAAGCTCACTAGTAAAGTGCAGGGCTGTTGACCGGGAGCGCATTCCCTTAAGGGAGGCGCAATTATAAATGATGATTTTCCTTACCGGTAAAATCCGGAGGATTTTACAAAGTACCGATCTGCGTTGTTGCGCGGCGAATCCCATCGCTCAACGTATGAAACTATACGTCTCGCGATATGATTCTTGCGCGCCTAGCACCTCAGCACTTTTGAACAGCCATGAAAGTAGTGTTGATGAATTGCTTATCAAAGCTAACCACAAGTATAGTCCAGGATATTTTACGTAAATGACAACAAAGAATAATCGAAAAATAAAAATTATTGGGGCGGGGTTGTCAGGCTTGTCGGCGGGTATTTCTTTGGCTAAAAACGACTATGATGTGGAAATTTACGAAAGAAATATGGATGTCGGCGGGCGTTTTCATGGAGATTTTCAGGGGCTGGAAAACTGGACGGAAAAAACGGATGTTATTGATGATATCAGAGGCATGAATATAGAGACCGATTTCCATTATTATCCTCAATCCGGGTTTTATGTTTCCGATGGTTTAAAAATACAAAAGGTAATTTCCGGCAAGCCTTCTTTTTATTTGGTTAAAAGAGGCGTGGATGACGATAGCCTTGACCAGGCTTTAAAAAAACAGGCGCTAAGCTCCGGCGTAACAATTATTTTTAATAAAACAATTCCGTCTACTGAAGCTGATATCATTGCAACCGGTCCGCTTATAGATAAAATTTGCGCCGTGGCCAGCGGCATTGTGTTCAATACCACAGCATCGAATATTATCATGCTAGTGTTTGATCAAAAAGCTGCGCCGAAAGGTTATGGCTATTTAATCATTAATAACGGCTGTGGCTGCCTGGTGACGGTCTTATTTGATGAGTTCAAAAGAGCTAACAGTTGCTTTAAAGAAACCAAAAGACTTTTTTCGAATTTGACCGATTTCAATATGGAAAATCCGAGAATAATGGGTGGTGTCGGCGGATTTTCCGTCAATAATATTTTCCAAAAAGATAATGTGCTGTATGTGGGGGAGGCAGCCGGTTTACAGGATAAATTATGGGGATTCGGCATGAGAAGCGCCATCCGGTCGGGCTATCTGGCCGCGCAAAGCATCATTCATAATCAGAGTTATGAGAAACTGGCGCGAAAGGAATTTAGTAATAAGTTGAAAGCCAGTTTGGTTAACCGCTTTATCTGGGAAAAAAGAATAGTAAATAAATATAAGGTGACCAAGGGAATTATTCAGGCGCCTTTTGATAAATTATATTCTTTTCATAATTTTAATTTTATGCAGAAAATAATTTATCCTTTTTTAAAAAAGACTTAATCGATATAGGGTGGCATATCGAATCATCATGAATGCAGTACTGATGTGGTTCAAACGCAGGAAAACGGAAATACTCATCTTCGCTATGCTGTTTGTGGCAGGTGCTTCCTTTCATCATCTGATCGAATATGATAATACCGCAAGCCGGTATTTCCTTCTGGGCGCCATTGTCGATTATGGGACGCTGAATATAGACGCCTTCCAGATGGGCACGATTGATAAGGCCATGTTCAACGGCCATTACTATTCGAGCAAAGCACCCGGCGCGTCCTTTCTTGGCATGCCTGTCTACTGGTCCCTGCGGCATTTGACGCCGCTTCGTTACTCCAATCCCCTGGAACAACTTGAATTGTATATCGTCCGGCTCATGACCACCACCTTGCTTTTCGCATTGCTGGGACTGGTCATGTATCGCCTCGCCATGTTCTGCGGCGCATCCTCGAGACACGCTTTTTTTATGGTCATCGCCTATGGATTTGGAAGCATAGCGCTCTTACACGCGACATTATTCAGTGGTCATCAGATTGCCGCAAGTTTGAGCTTCTTTTCGTTCGCGATGCTTGTCTGCCTTTCAGGAAATGAAAAAAATACCGGGAGAGAACAAGGAGTTTATGGTTTTTTAGCTGGTCTGTTTGCGGGATTTGCGGTTATAACGGATTATACGGCTGTGGTAATCGCAATAGGTCTTGCCATATATGCGATTACATCGCGAATGAGTGTTGGTCAAAAAGTTGGGTTTCTGTCCGGTGGTTTTGTCTGGATACTGGTTCTAGCCACTTATAATTTGGCTTGCTTTGGACATCCCTTTTCGTTTTCCTATGAACATCAGGTTTATGAATATTTTAAGGAAGGGTCATCTCACGGTATTCTTGGTATAGGACTTCCGCGCCCGGGGCCGATGATGAGTCTGCTTTTTTCTCCTGCGCGTGGTCTGTTTTTTATTATGCCGGTTTTGCTGCTGTCGCTATGGGGCATCGCTCGAATGTTCACCGGCAGACAGTATTCGCGGGAAGCGATTTTGATTATAGTGATCATTGCCGGTTCTTTGCTTTTTGTCGCTGGTTTTTACGGCTGGCACGGAGGCTTGACATTCGGTCCCCGTTATTTAGTTCCCATACTGCCGTTTCTGGCTTTTCCTATTGCGTTCCTGAGGTGGAAATCTTATCTGTTCTGGCTGCTCTTCATTCCCTCATTTATTCAGGTTGGCTTTTCGATAGTCGGTGTTCCGCATATACCGAAATTGATTGCTAACCCGATTGTGGAGTTTATTGTCCCCCTCATCGGTTACGGTTACACTTCACTTAATACCGGAATGCTTTTGGGTCTGCCATGGCCGTGTTCGGTCATGACGGTAATGGTGATTGTTGGATTGATTGGAGCATGGGGATTTTATAAAAGCTGTTGGGAAGAATCCTCGCAGAATGAAGACCGTATTCCGGCATTGGCTATTGCCGTTGCGGTACTCTGGGTTGGTTTGATTGTAACTATGCTGGCGGTGGTCAGAACAGACTCGAAGGCCACGGTTAATCAAATACTCTCGTCCGCAACCTCAGATTGGATTAATAACGCACACCTGTGGAAACAATATGGAGACCAGAAAGTTATCGCATATTTAATTAGTGCCGTTAAACAACAGCCGAATAACGCCGAAATCTATAAACAACGGGGAACTGTTTACGCAGACATGGGTTATCAGGCTCGGGCCATCGAGGACTACAGCAGTGCAATTCGTCTTAAGCCGGATTATGCAGAAGCCTTCAGTCGCAGAGGGGTTGTTTACTTAAATCAGGGCAATAAAAAGCTTGGCTGCAGCGATGCACAAAAAGCATGTGCCCTGGGAAATTGCATTCTGATGAAAGAAGCTAAACAAGAGGGATTTTGCCCCTGAAAATCTGCTTTTTAAAAATATTATCTTTCTTGACCAGTGCAATTCAAATTCACTTTTCCACTTACATCAATGACCGATGTTTCTGTTTTATTATCAGTGTTAACCATAATATAAAATGTATCAACAATCTGAAATTCCTGCTTCTTCAATCCTCAATTTTATGATATGGCATTAAACTGCAATAGTTAAAACATTTTATTCCTATCACAGGAGAAATCCATCCAATGACCACAAGTACACGGAAAATACCGTTTTCGATGATCCGGGAATTCCAACTGGCAGACTGGTTTACTCTTGGAAACGCTGTTTGCGGCATGGGTGCACTTTTTTCCATCATCACCTATCTCGAACTGCGTGATGTCACACATGTATATATTTCGTGCGGTCTGGTCTTTGTTGCCCTGATATTCGACTTTCTGGACGGCCGTATTGCCAGATGGAGGAAAAAGACTTCATTGCTAGGTCGGGAACTCGATTCGTTGGCCGATGTTATTTCCTTCGGTGTAGCACCTGCCATTATCGGCTATGGTTGCGGCATGCAGGGTCTATACGATCGCATCATCCTGGTTTTCTTTGTTGCCTGCGGGGTCTCACGTCTTGCACGATACAACGTCACCGCGGAAGCGCTCTCCCACGGAACCGATAAAGTGAAATACTTCGAGGGGACACCCATACCGACTTCGATTCTGCTTGTCTTTATCCTTGCGCTCGCAGCATGGTTCGATGCAATACACCAGAACCTGTGGTTCGGCCAGGTCACTCTTCTCGGTTTCAAACTTCATCCGCTCGTTCTCATGTTTGCTCTTTCGGGTTCGCTGATGATCAGCCGGTTCCATATACCCAAACCATGAAATTATGTAAGAACGGCGATTTTTTCAAGCAAACATCAATGAAAAATTATTTTTTTGAAGTTTATGCCGAATAACAATTTTACGGAAGGTTTTGACCCTTTCGGGTGTCTGACGAAATGGATTCCCGGCCACATTCTTCACGTATTTATCCGCTGTGGTGTTATTGCCATTGCGTTCGTTTTCCTGATTCACCGCATTGCCGAGTATCATAATTTTCTCGTGAAGCCGCTGTGGGCGGTGGAAACCTTCATATTTTTCGCTTTTATCATAAGCTATTCAGTTCGCACAGAACCTCTGGAACATTCAAGAGGGATTAAGGAAATCGTGGTACCCATGATCGGCGCGGTTACACCGTTTGCATTGCTTCTCACACCACCGCATCCATGGAGCTATAACAACATTTATGGTCTCTATGCTGTATTCTATTGGATGACTGCGACCACTGCGCTGACTGTTTGGGGGATATGGACTCTTCGCCGGTCTTTCAGCATAACGGTGGAAGTCAGAACACTTGTGACAAACGGCCCTTATCGCTGGATGAAACACCCCATTTACACAGGTGAAATCCTGACAGCGGGAGGAGTACTGGCCTGGCGATTTTCTCTGAGGAATCTCGCCGTTTTCATAATTTTCGTAATCATTCAGGCGCTGAGAGCCAGATGGGAGGAAGATAAGCTTAAGAAGTATTTTCCCAATTGCTGTCAAAGTAAAATGCTATATTAAACGCCTCCTTTCCCGCTAAATAATATCTTTCATTATATACATTCAAAAACGGCTGAACTCTTACCTGATATATGGTAAGAGCAAAGCCTATGCAGAATAATACCTATAAAAATATTTTTACCCCCGCTTATTTATTATGGACGTTGTTATCTTTCCTGATATGCTACGCTATTTTCTGGGTCGTTTCACATGGCGCATGGTGGCTTTTGATTGAGAAAGCCGGTATTAAAATTACATACCTCGATTCTCAATATTGGCCTCAATATATTATTGTTTTTGTTTTATTTTTTTTACCCCTGCTCTATCTATTCTGCTCTTTAGTGGCAAAAAGATTTCTATCCATTAATTTCCCGAAACTGGTGCTTTATATGGGATGCACTTTTTTCGGTGCCATGTGGTTTGAAATTTTCCTGGATACTCTTTTTGTGAAGATTTGCGGGCAGCCCGCATGGCTTTATAAAGTCTGGCCTGTTCATCAGGGTTATACATCCGGTGTGGGAATGTTTATGTGGCCTTTGTACGGCTTTTTGGTTTACTGCATGAACCTTGCCCTGGAAATCAATCCCAAACGGGCCCATCTGAACAACAACGTGGCAAAAACTTATTTGTTCACGCTTGATGCCATGGCACTGGAGATTCTGACAAATATCTTTTCGATTTTACTTTTTCACACCTTTCTGTTCTATTATCTGCCTGGCGATCTGATGCACTTTACAACCATAAAAATTTTCGTTCCCTATCTGTTTGCCTGCGGTCTGGGGGCTACGCTTTCCCTGTTTCTTGAGCGTTTGAAAAAATATCATTTGATAGTCGGGCTTGCTTTTTACACAGCCGGTGTAGCCTGTATTTTTTGGCTTGTCTGATAATGCTCTATCCGTAAAATCTATCAGGGTGCCGCGGCTTTCCTTCCCAGCTCAAAAGCCTGTTTCCTGGATTTTTCGTCTTTAATAATATCTCCCTTATCCATTGCCGAAGCCATGACAACTCCCAGCCAATGCATTTTTGTCATTTCCACGGTTGATTTAAAACTGTGCACGATGGGATCAGCCGTATGAACATCAGGGTCTCCGCAAACCGTGATAAGACCAATGCGCTTCCCCTTCATTTTGGGATAGTAATCCTTCTGCCATCTCCAGTTGGCGTCAAATAAAGCCGTCCATCTGTCCAGATAAGCTTTCATCTGTGCGGTCATGGTCCAAAAGTAAACCGGAACGCTGTGGATAATGGCGTCCGCTTCCAGTATTTTTTTGTGGATTTCGGGCATATCATCTTTGAGGACGCAAAGGCCGGTTTCGTTGCATTTCTTGCAGTCCTTGCACCCGGAAACTTTCTTTCTATCCAGGATAATTTTTTCGACCTGCGCACCGGCTTTTTCGGCACCCGCCAGAGCATCATCGAGCAGAATATCACTGTTTCCGCCCGCCCTCGGGCTTCCCATAATCCCTAATACCTTCATTTTCGGCCTCCTGTTTCCAGAGTATTGATAGTCTAATATTTGTGTAAATATGCTTTTTGTCCTAATTTGTAAATAATAAAAAAAATGAAGAACTCTATGATTAAATGTGATAAAAATATCTTTCCAATGAAGCCGTTTTTAGTTACGCAAAGGTGATTGATTCATGAATAAAATTCTTATCCTTTTTGCTCATCCGCGTTTTGAAAAGTCCAAAACGAATCGCGCCCTTCTGGCGAATATCAATCGCATTGAGGGCGTGACCTTAAATGATTTGTATGAGCAATATCCTGATTTCAACATTGATATCAGTCGGGAACAGGAACTGCTGCTTGCGCATCAGGTTATTGTCTGGCATCATCCTTTTTATATGTACAGCGCTCCCGCCATGCTCAAGCAATGGATTGATCTGGTGCTGGAGCATGGATGGGCGCACGGAAGAGGCGGCGATCATCTCAAAAATAAAATCATCTTTAATGTCATTACGTCCGGCGGCACGCGTGAAGTTTACGCCGCAGACGCCTTCAATCGCTTTACGATGAGAGAATTTCTTGTCCCGTTTGATCAGACAGCCACCCTTTGCAAAATGATTTATCTGCCTCCCTTTGCCGTTCAGGGAACACATTTACTGACCGATGAGGCGCTGAAATATCATGTGGCTATGTATCACACGCTTTTGGAGAAGCTCATCAAAGGTGATTTCCAAATTGATGAGCTCAAAAAAGTGGAGTTTCTGAACGACTGGCTTTTAAAGGAGACGGGGGTGCCCAAACCATGATCAGCACTTTTCTTCATGATGCCTTGATCTATCTGGCCGCTGCGGTGGTTTTTGTTCCTTTGTCCAAAAAACTGGGCATGGGTTCCGTGCTCGGCTATCTGTTGGGCGGTATAATTATCGGTCCTTTTGTCTTGGGTTTTGTCGGTCAGGAAGGAAAGGACATCATGCACTTTGCCGAATTCGGCGTGGTGATGATGCTGTTTCTCATCGGATTGGAAATGGAACCGTCGCATTTCTGGCGGATGCGCAATCTGATTCTGGGAACAGGTTCTCTGCAGTTGATCATGACGACCATCCTGATCTTTGCCCTTTTGCTTTTCATGGGATTAACCTGGCAGGCCGCGCTGGCGAGTGGTCTCGCTGTTTCAATGTCCTCGACGGCAATTGTCATGCAGACCCTGCGGGAAAAGGGATTGACAAAAACAGAATCGGGGAAGAGTTCTTTTGCAGTGCTCCTTTTTCAGGATCTTTCCGTTATTCCGATTCTGGCACTTTTGCCGCTTTTGGCATTATCCGGTTCAAAAATATCGTCAGGTGAGCATGCATCTTTTCTTTCAGAGATGCCCGGTTGGGTACAGACATTGACATTGCTTGGTGCTGTGGCTCTGGTTATGCTCTGCGGACGATTTGTGGTTGTTCCTTTTTTGCGTTTTATCGCCCGTATTCATTTACGCGAAATGTTTACGGCGGCGGCGCTTTTCATTATTGTCGGCACAGCTTCCGTGATGATGCTGGTGGGCCTCAGTCCCGCGCTGGGAACTTTCCTGGCCGGGGTGATTCTGGCCAACAGCGAATTCCGTCATGAACTGGAAAGCGATATTGAACCGTTTAAAGGCATTTTGCTCGGGTTGTTTTTTATTGCCGTCGGCGCTTCCATAAACTTTAGTCTCATTATCAGCAATCCCACGACAATCATTGCTCTGGTTTGTGCAATCATCATTATCAAAGCCGTAGTGCTTTTTATTGGCGGATCGCTTGCGAAACTCAGCTTTGACCAGAATTTACTGTTCACACTTGGGCTGGCGCAAATTGGCGAATTTGCCTTTGTTCTTTTTTCATTCATTCATCAACTCGATATTTTATCAACCCTGTGGACGGATATGATGATAAGCGTGACGGCAATCAGCATGACGGTAACTCCCTTGCTTTTTTTGATTAATGAACGGCTGATTCTTCCCCGTTTTGGAACGAAAGAAAAGGAAGAAAAAGAAGCCGATGAAATCGATGAAAGCAATCCGGTGATTATCGCGGGATTCGGCCATTTCGGCAGCACCCTGGGCAGATTTCTAAGAGCCAACGGTGTGAGGGCGACTATTCTGGATAATGATTCCGACAGGGTTGACCTGTTGAGGAAAATGGGATTTAAGGTTTTCTACGGCGATGCGACCCGAATCGATATTCTGGAATCAGCCGGTGCCGGTGACGCCAGGATTCTTATTGCGGCGATTGATTCGCCGGAGATTAATTTTGATCTGGTGGAAAAAACGAAAAATAAATTCCCCAATCTCAATGTGATGGTACGCGCCAAGAGCCGTCTGGATGCCTATGAACTTCTCGATATGGGAGTCCAAGATATTTATCGGGAATCTCTGGATACGTCCGTACGGCTGGGCGTTGACGTTCTGGTCAAGCTGGGTTTTCGCAAATACAGCGCGACACGCGCGGGACAGAATTTTATAAAATATGATGAAACGGCTCTGCGGGAGCTTGCTGTACATCATCATGATCAGGAATCTTATATCTTCAATACGCGTGAACAAATTCAGATACAGGAGCAATTGCTGACCAAAGACAGGGAAGTCATTCCGAATATCGATGACCATGCATGGGACAGCGATTTGTTTGAAGATAAATGATGAAAAAGTTGATTGGCGGGGTTTAAGCAAAATGAGCAAACCATATCATTTATTCAAGTACAAACATGACGGATGCCGTGATTTTACCATTATCGCCCATCGGGGAGCTTCGGCTTATTATCCCGAAAACACCATTCCCTCATTCGAGGGCGCTATTGCCATGGGTGCGGATATGGTCGAGCTCGATGTGCAATTAACATCGGATAAAGAAGTGGTTGTCTTTCATGACGAGAAAATCTCCCGCTGTACCAACGCACGGGGAAGCATTGCCGACTACACTCTCGCGCAATTGAAAAAGCTGGATGCGGGAAGCTGGTATAAAAAAAAGTATAAAAACACAAGGATACCAACGCTTGCAGAAGTTCTGGATATCTGCAAAAACAGAATCGCGGTCAATATTGAAATAAAAACCGAAGCGGTAGGCAAAATGTTCTTTGGCGGCATTGAAGAAAAATGTCTGAAGATTGCCGAAAAGAGCGGCATGCGCAAACATATGGTATTTTCCAGCTTTGACCCGCGCGCCGTCATGCATCTTAAACAAATTGATGACACCGTGGCTGTTGCTGTGCTGTTTGAAAAGAGAAAATATGGCTCTAAATTGCCATCGGATGTAATGGATTTGATAGGTGCCGACGCATTCAATTGTTCAAAATCGGAATTGAGCAATAAGTGGATGCTTGATATTACATCGCATGGAATTCCCGTAAATATTTATACTGTAGATGACGTAAGAAGTATGAAAAAATTCATCCATATGGGCGTGGATGGAATTTTTACCAATAAGCCGGATGTCTTAAAAAAAGTGCTTGATGACAGCATGCATGGAATGAAAGACCGAAAACAATGAATATATCAGGCGATTTAATTAAAATTATTGCATTGGCTATTGATACCCTGACTAAAGCGTCAGGCATAGACATCCGTTTGCATGGAATTGAAAATGTGCCCAACCAGCCTGTTATATTTGTCGTCAATCATTTTACACGCATGGAAACAGTTTTGATGCCGTACATTATTGTCAAATATTTGAATAAAGAAGCTGTTTCCCTCGCCCATGAATCATTTTTCACCGGCAGGATGAAGGATTTTCTGGATAATGCGGGCGCCGTTTCCACGGCCGACCCGAACAGAGATAAAATCCTTATCCATGAGCTTCTTACGGACAGCCATCCGGTAATTATTTTCCCGGAAGGGCAGATTATCAAGGATAAAAAAATAATCGAGAAAGGCAAGTATATCGTTTATAACGCCGGAATCCGCAGGCCGCCTCATTCCGGAGCGGCGCGGCTGGCTTTGCAGGCCGAATTTATCCGTGAAAAATTGAGAACTTTTCAGTTACGGGGTGATAAAGTGTCCCTGGCCCGCATGACGTCGCGTTTTGATTTGAATCCGGTGGACGTGGAAAAAATTACCGCTAAGGAAACTTATATCGTGCCCGTGAATATTACTTATTATCCCGTGCGGGCGCGGGAGAATGCTTTAAGTAAACTTGCCGGAAAATTTTTTAAGAATCTCTCAACACGCTTTCGGGAGGAACTGGAAGTGGAAGGCCCTGTAATCCTGGGTAAAGCCGATATCGATATCAACTTCGGTACGCCTGTCCCTGTAAAACAATACCTGACTTCCAAATGGAAACTCCGAAGGATGGCAGCTGACCGTCAAGTTTATCTGAATATGGACGATTTTAAAAAAATGCCTGCCTTCAGAGCGGTGTGCGTCAAAATGATGTATGATTACATGCATGCCATATATCACCTGACGACGATCAATCATGACCACATCATGTCCTATATTCTGACAAATTACAGAAAGGACAGCTTCAGCGAAAACGATTTTAAAAAGAGAATTTTTCTGGCCATCGAGCATTTGAGGGCGATCGGCCTGCCCAACTGCCATACATCTCTTTATAAAAAGCAGTATTATCTGCTTACGGATGATTATCACGAAAAATACGAGAATTTTATAAAGGATGCCATTGCTGATAATTACATCACACGGGAAAACAATGTCATTACAAAAAACAAAGACCGCTTCAGCGCGCCATACGATTTTCATACCGTCAGAAAAGATAACATCATTGAAGTTTTGAGAAACGAAATCGAACCGCTGCGCAATCTCACCAGAATCATTGATATGCAAAAATACATTCCCGCGTTTTTTATCAAATGGAAAGTCAGAAATACCTTCATCCGGCTGGAAAAAGAACTGTTCGAAAAAGATTATCAGCAGTATTATCTGCCGGGTGAGAGCAAACCGAAAAATATCGGGGAACCTTTTTTCCTGAAGAATTATTTCAGCAGAAAAGGGGTTATTCTGATTCACGGATACATGGCCGCGCCGGAGGAAATCAGGCCGCTGGCGGATTATCTGTATCTAAACGGCTATAATGTATACGGGGTAAGGCTCAGAGGTCACGGCACGTCACCTGAGGATCTTGCGGTGCGAAACTGGGACAAGTGGTACAATTCCGTGAGCCGCGCCTACATCATCATGAAAAACAGTGTAAAGACTTTTTCCATCGCCGGATTTTCGATGGGTGGCGGGATCGCGCTTTTGCAGGCCGCCAATAAGCCCGGCAGATTTGCCGGTGTGGTCTCCATCAACGCTCCTCTCCAACTGAAAGGCATCTCCCATAAATTTGCGTCCTTCATCGTGGCGTGGAATACCCTGCTGACTAAAATCAATGTGGATAAATGGAAAATGGAATTTGTCAAAAATGAACCGGAAAATCCGCATATCAACTACACCCGCAATCCCGTCCGGGGCGGTTATGAACTGGAAAAACTGATGAGATATGTGGAAAACCGCCTGAAAAACATTGCGGACCCGGCTCTGGTCATTCAGGCTTCAGGCGACCCCGTGGTGGATTCGGTAAGCGGAAAGGAAATTTTCGACGGGATCGGTGCGAAAGAAAAGCAACTGCTACGGGTAGATGCCAATCATCACGGAATCCTGCGTGGAGGGACCTCAGATGAGGTCTGTAAGAGGGTTTTGCAGTTTTTGAACGGATTAAAAAAATATAATTTTTAAAGAATTCTTTTTATGGATGCGCGATATAAATCGGCAGGGAGGCAATGATGATTGAACAGTGGATAAAGGAAATCAAAAAGGAATCACCGGCGGATATGCTGGGAATGATTCTTTGTCATAACGGAATTGTGCGGGCGACGGCAAAAGACGGGGGCAAGGTTCAGGCGATGAACCTGTCCTATGACAAGGCAAAGCTCGAACAAAAAGTCAGCGAATTTAAAAAAAGGGATGGCATTGTGGATATCCGGGTCTGGATTAATGAAGGGCATCTGAAAATAGGCGATGATATCATGAATGTCTGCGTGGCCGGACGATTCCGCAAGGATGTCCTGCCGGTTTTTCAGGAACTGATTACAATGATTAAGACGGAGATTGTGACGGAAAAGGAGTTGTAGGGGGTTGTGGGGACTGTTGAAAAACGCCCATCTGCTGCGTTGCGCTTCAAACCGCACCGCTCAACGTATGTTCATATACGCCTCGCGGTTCGGTTTTCGCGCGCCTTGCATCTGAACATTTTGTAAAATCCTGCGGATTTTACCGGCAAGGAAAGTGTCCATTTATGATTGCGCCTCCCTTGCGGGAATGCGCTCCCGGTGAACAGTCCCAATTATGGTGTTAGGTATGGTTAAGGGAAATAATTAAGTATACTGTATCCCGAATTCCGTAAGTACACTGATCAACGAATTAACTCGTAAAACTTAAATTAATCCTAAACGAAGAATTATTACTGTGAGGAACGTATTCTAAATGATTTTAAGGAAAAGAGTGAGAATATTATTAATTTTATTTTTTGCTATCGGTATGATTCCTGTATTTTCAGATGCCGAAATGAATGATTGTGTATATCATGGGAAACTCATAGTAACCACATTGATTGCACATGATTTACCAGATAAAACAACTAGAACGACCTCTGAAGAAACTGCTACGAAGGGCCCATTTTACTATGGGATAATTTGTGTTGCCGCAGGTCTCTTTATTATATATCACGGTATTGGAATTATTAAAACTCGCTTAATTGTGTCATTTTATGGACGAAAAGATCCGGTAAAAATTAGTAAAACATTGGCTATGATTATTGCATTCCCGTCAATTTTGTGTGGAGTTGCTTTTATATATATTGGAATTAGAGTCCTAATGCTTATGTGAGGATAGGAAGTTTTGTGACCTCATTCGATTCTAATAAGTAACAACGCCTTATTAAATTCATAAAACTTAGGAGAATATTCTAAATGAAGACAGATCAGTGGAGTGCCCGAATTAACATTGTGGGGTTTCTTTTTTTCTTAATTGCGGGTTTTATCCTGCTTACTCAGGTCATGACGGGTTGTCCCAAAATACATTATGGCTTTATGATTGCCTATCTGGTTGTCATGTTTTCGTTCTGGCCGATACAAATTATTTATCATTTATTTTTAGTGCGAAAAAAAGAAATTGAAACACTTCGCCGTGTTGACAGAGGCTCCATGTTGTTTCTTCTCGCTGCGATTTTTTCACCGATTCTAATTCGATATGGCGTCGGGCCTGCCGGGTTAATCATCAGTATTATCTTATGGTCGCTATCTGTTATCGGGTTGATTATTTTACTTTCCATGAAGGAACTGCCCCGCATTTTAACCCCGATATTTGCGTTCCTGATGGGAATCCTCGGGATTGGCGGAATTTTATTCGCATTAAATCAGATTCCTCAATCCGGAATAATGTTATTCGGCATCGGGGCAACTTTTTTAATCGCGGGAGGAATCGTCTATTCAGTTAAAAAACCGGATCTTTTTCCGGAATTCTTCGGTTTCCATGAACTATTTCATACTTTGATGATGATAGGCGCAATTTTCCTGCATTTTGTGATAGCGGGAGCATTTTTAAATTAAGGGAACAGTAGGGCTGTTGAAAAACGCTCATCTGCGGCGTTGCGCTCCGTTCGCGTCGTTGCGACCTACGAAAAAGTAGGCCTCACTTCGCGATACTCGCGCGCCTTGCATCTGAACATTTTTGAACAGCCCTTGAAAAATAAGGTTTTTCAACAATCTTCAGCACCCAATTTTTTGTTTGCTAATAATTAAGTATAATTTGAATTTTTCTTTTATTTTCCGGGCCGGATGAGTTCAAAAACGCATTTGGGAGCGCCTGTTGCGGCGCAGGCAACTTCGCGCGCGGTGAGCGCCTCGCCGGATATCGCGCTTCCATAACCGGCGACAATGCCTGTGAAATACCAGCAGACCGGATTGTCCGATTTTCCTATCCAGGACGCCTCCTGAGAGTTTACGAGCATTACCTTCATCGGATTTGAGGCAAAGTCGAATTCGAGTTGTCCCCAGCCCCCTTCATTGGAGATAATGCGAGTCATCATGTTCATGGTGAGATGGAAAAAACGCGCCATTGCAGGATCGTCGCGGATTTCGTCCAGTATGCGGCTGTTGAAAATCAGCGGCACGAGGACCGAAGGCGCCCATCTGCCGTGCTTGATCGCCTCGCTTACTTCCCACCGGCATGTTTTTTCACCCAGTTCATACATGATGCGGTTCTTTTCTTCCTCGCCTACGCTTGCTGCGATGACAGTGTGCATCAGGTGAATCAGCTTTGAACCGGTGAGCACCTCATCCACGCCGCCGATGCTGATGCGCCCTTTTTTCATATCGACATCGTGAATCTCGAAGGCGGTCGCGCCCATGAAAGCGCGGGGGATAACCATCATTTTTTTCGATATGAACGGGAAATTGGCGAGCGGACGCAGAAATAGTTTTATCATCAACGGATGTTTTTCGAGAAATCCCATGAGCGCGGACAGAAACATAACCTTCGACTTTTTAGAAATCACACTCGTCTCCTTAAAGAAATATTAATATGAAATATTGAAAATTATTATCTTAATCTAAGATAGTTTTATCGCGCCTATACCAGTAATTCGGAAGAATTTTGTACATCATCCTCGATAACACATCGATATATTCTTTGTTCCTTTTATCGTACTGGCACGCTTGAATGACTTTGTCCCTTATGGCGCTTTTTTCGCCCGCTTCATTGAATATCTGGTAGGCGCAGGAAAAAAGCGGGCTGTACATGTTTTTCTTTTCCAGATATTTATGCACGTTTCTGACCGTGTTGGGGCCTTCGGGAGTCCCGTCAATTTTTTCCAGAACGCGCAGGTTTGTTTCGATGGGATTGCCGGTATACAATTCATAGAAGTATTTTCCGTAACGGTAATTCTTGCTCGCCAGCGATGAAACGGTCACGTACATATCGCCGACACCCGCCTGGCTGTGGAAAGCCTGAAAACCTCCGCCCATGAGCCGGGAAAGCGAGCGCATCTCGACGCCGGAGCGTGCGAATATAGTGCCCGGAATGGAATCGCCCAGTTGCAGGGAATCGGCCAAGCCCTTGATGTTTGCCACAACATTTTTTAAAGCCCCGCAGGCCTCGACGCCGACGGTATCGAAGTTGTAATAGGAGTTTATTTCCTTACGGTTAAATGTAAGTAAATGCTCCCTGATAATATTGGCGATTCGTTTTTTACCGGCGACCGTCAGGCATACAGGATTCCCCAATGCTATATCCATGTCAAAAAACGGTCCGCCGATGCACCCGATATGATACTTGTGTTTGATATTGAAAAGACTGTTGTTGATTAACTGCGAGGGTGTTATCAGTGTTTTGGAAATCTCATTGGAAATCAGGCCTTTGATCGGAGAAATCAGGCAGGTTTCACCGGCTTTTCTATCAATCATGGGTTTAAGATAATTGAGCATTAACGGCAGGCGGTTCATCGTGATGGCCAGCATGATGAAATCATAATTTTCGATGATATGCTCCAGATCGTTGGTGGCGTACACTCTGTTCGAGAAACGGGGAACTTTTTCCATTCCTCCCAGGCGTTTGGCCAAATCCTCGGTCAGGTGCAGGGGATTGAGGTGCTCCCTGTTGATTGTCTTGCAAACTTCGGAATCGTGGTAATATATGGCCACCCGTTTGTTGTCGCGGTCGAATTTGTAAGCGAAAGACGTGCCCAATCGGCCCGGACCCAGGATGGCGACTCTTGTTGTGTCAAAAGTAGGGAACATTATTTATTATACCCTTTGCCTCAAATTTGCTTTTTTTCGGTAATAATATTCTTCTGCCTGTTCCTAATAGCTTTTTTTCGCAAAAAATTAAACTAAATTTATCACTGCCCGGCTTGTTTTTTAGTTGCATTATCATAAATGATTGTTTAAAAAAAGCAATGTCTTGATTACCAATGGCATTATGTCTTATAATATGATGTATTCCAAAAGGGTGTTTGTTCAATAAACTTCAGATTTAGGATTATTTTAAGAAAAAGAAGGCTTCAAAAGAGACCATTTTATGGCAAATACACATTCCGCCCCCAAAGAAAAATTGATGCATTTTCCCGATGGCAAGGTCAAGGAAAGAAAATTTGTTCTTCACGATAAACTGGAAGGTGAATATTTTGCCTACTACCACAGCGGACAGATTCTGACGCATATCAATTATGTTCAAGGCAAGAAAAACGGCGCGGCAGAAGTTTATTATCATGACGGCAAGATAAAAGAAAAGGCAACATTCATCAACAGCCGGCTGGAAGGTGAATATATTTCTTATTACGAAAACGGCAATATCCGGGAAAAGGAATTCTACAAAAACGGAAAACTGGAAGGTTTGTACCAGATTCATTACAAAACCGGGCAACTCAAGGAACAGCAGAATTTTAGAAACGGAAAATTTGAAGGCGAGTATG
>CAYMWM010000035.1:0-10346 GCA_964394185.1 uncultured Smithella sp. | reverse complement strand
ATAAAAACGGGCAGATTAAAGAAAAAGGTTTTTTTAAGAATGACAAAAGAGATGGTGAATATGTCGCCTATTTCAAAAGCGGACAGTTAAGGGAAAAAGCCACCTTTAAAAACGGAAATTGTGTCGGTGAGTTTCTGGTCTTTACCGAAACCAGCTCTGAAGTTCAGGTTACCGATAGTGATGAAGAAGGCGCTTCCCGTGTCTGGGACGAAAAAGAAGTTGCCAATTTGCTAAGGGAATTGGAGCATTTCGACAAAGAACAGGAATAATCATGGGACTGTTGATAAACGCTCATCTGCTGTGTTGCGGTTCAAACCGCACCGCTCAACGTATTTCAATATACGCCTCGCGGTTCGGTTATTTGCGCGCCTTGCATCTGAACATTTCTGAACAGCCCCTAAATAAGGGGGCATTATGATCAATAAAATTCTGATTCCCACTGATGGTTCCGCAAACAGTCTGACAGCGCTGGAATACGGGATTTACATTGCCCGCAAACTTCAAGCATCCCTGACAGGCCTCTATGTTATTGACGTCAATCTGATACAGGGACCGATGCTTACCGATATATCCGGTTCGGCCGGAATGCCGCCTTACGAAGGGTTTTTCGATGCCATCGAAAAATCTCTGGATGAAAAGGCGGATTTTATTCTGCAGGAATTTCAGGAACGCTGCCGGAAGGCTTCAGTAAAATCCGAAGTGAAAAAAACAATCGGCAAAATCAGCCAGGTCATCATTGAAGAAGCCAAGGGCACGGATATGATTCTGATGGCGAAAAAAGGGGAACACTTTCATTTAAAGGAAGGCGGGCTTCTGGGATCGGTTGCTGAATCCGTTGCGCGTAATTCGGGAAAGCCGGTGCTGATTACACCGGAGAAATTTATGGAAATAGAAAGCATGGCGCTTGCCTATGACGGCAGTCCTTCGGCTGTGAAGGCGCTGCAACTGTCTCTGGATTTATCCCAAAAAAATACCTGGCCGTTGACGGCGGTCATCATCAATTCCGATTCTGAAAAAGCAACCGCGCTGGTTGCCGAAGTCGAGGAAGCGAATCACGTAGATCCGCAAGGACCGGCGCTGGCAGATTGCGAAACAATCATTTTTTCCGGCAGGGATTCTGATGAAATAATCAAGTTCATCAGGGAAGGGTCTGTGGAATTGATGGTTATGGGAGCATACGGCCACAACCGCCTGCGCGAATTGTTTCTCGGCAGCACAACATCGCAGGTTGTCCGCAAAAGCCCCATCCCGGTTTTGCTTATCCGCTAGCCGGACAATCTGATATTGATAACAATGCCGATAAGTGATATCTACAGTAAACAGTTCCAAATAAATGTCAACGTTTTCAATTAACGCCAATTTTCAATCACATGAATTCGGGAATGAGATTGGTGTAACAAGGAGGAATGTATGATTTCATTGATAGTGCTGGTTGTAATTATCGCCGTAATCGTATTTTATTTTGTGGGGATATACAATAAACTGATCGCCCTGCGTAACAGTTACCAAAATGCCTTCAAACAAATTGATGTCCAGTTGAAACGCCGCTACGATCTTATCCCTAATCTGGTTGAAAGCACAAAGGGGTATCTGGCGCATGAAAGGGGAACGCTCGATGAAGTCATCAAGGCACGAAACAATGCTTTTTTAGCCAGTAATGCCGCAGCCGCGAATCCGGGCAATGCCGCCGCAATGAACTCTCTGGTGCAGGCGGAAGGGATCTTGGGCGGAGCCATGGGCAAACTTATTGCTGTTGTTGAATCGTATCCCGATTTGAAAGCAAACCAGACCATCAGCCAGTTGATGGAGGAGATTACCTCGACTGAGAATAAAATATCTTTTGCCCGCCAGGCCTACAATGACGTTGTTGCCGACTATAATACAAATCGTGAACAATTTCCCAACAGCATTATAGCGAATTCCTTTAATTTTCAGGCTGCGAATCTTTTAGAGTCTGTGGAAAATCCGGAAGAACGGAAAGCGCCCAAGATTTCCTTCCAATAAATGAAGCCGGTAGTGATTTGCGGAAATAAAAGTGGCCAATAAATATTCGACTAATTTTTTTACAAGACAGGAAGATGCACGACGCAATTGCCGTAAACTGATAATCCTTTTTACTATTGCAGTAGCGGCTATTATCGTTGTGATTTATCTTGTTCTGCGAATGATATGGTTTTTATTTCTATCGTCAGAAGGCTCCAAGCACATTGACAGTTTAGTGACGTTTGATGCCTGCACATTATGGGATCCTTCATCTTTTATCATTATTGCCATCATTGTATCAGGGATAATAGCCATTGCCTCAATGGCAAAAATGAGTCAATTGCGCGGCGGCGGAGGGGATGTCGCGCAAATGCTGGGAGGAACACTGATCACCGGCAAAACCCAGGATCCGGCCGAAAGGCAATTACTGAATGTTGTGGAGGAAATGGCCATTGCTTCAGGTATCCCTGTGCCTCTGGTTTTTGTTTTAAATAATGAAAACGGCATCAACGCTTTTGCTGCGGGATTGACATTGAAAGACGCGGCAATCGCCGTCACAAGGGGAGCGTTGAATCGCCTTAATCGCGACGAATTGCAGGGCATCATCGGACATGAATTCAGCCATATTCTCAATGGCGATACCCGCTTGAATGTCCAATTGATTGGAATAATTTTCGGTATTCTGGTGATAGGAATCATCGGCGGTAAAATAGTGCAGAATGTACGAGGTTCCAGAAAATCAGGTGGTTTGATTGTACTGACAGGCCTGGCGCTTTTGGTCATCGGATACGTTGGTTCTTTCATGGGACGATTGATTCAAAGCGCCGTTTCCCGCCAGAAAGAGTTTTTGGCTGATGCTTCGGCCATACAATTTTCCCGTAATCCGGATGGAATCGTCGGCGCGCTGAAGAAAATCGGCGGATATGTCAGCGGGTCAAAAATTAAATCATCAACGGCCCGGCAGGCAAGCCACATGTTTTTTGGTGAAAGTCACACCAATTTTCTTTTTCCTGATTTTCTGGCAACCCATCCTCCTCTGGTTGAAAGAATCAAGCGTCTTGATCCGCATTTTAACGGAGGGATACCCAAGATAAAAAGCGACGACAGCCTTTATGACAAAACCATATACGAAGCTTCAACATCCCAATTACATGCGTCCGCGCCGGTTGCGCAAAATGCTGTGCCGGTGCCGGCAAAACCTCAGGACATAACCAGTCTGGTCGGCAATCCGACTGAAAAAAACCTGTTTCAAGGCGCAGAAATTCTGGCAGCGATTTCAGATAATCTTAAACAGGAATTAAATACTCCTGCCGGTGCTTCACTAGTCATGTATGCTTTGCTGACGGGTAATGATTGTCAGGAGCGTGAAAATCAAGAGAGGGCCATTCGTCCGTTACTTGAAAACAAAGATGATATAGAACACATAACAAGTTTGTGTGATTTTATGGTCAATCTGAAAGATGATCAGAAATTGCCGCTGGTGGAACTGGCCATACCGCAGTTGCGAATCCTGACGGATATGGAAAAACGCAGTTTTCTGAAAGCGATCAACGCCTTAATCATGGCCGACGGTAAAACAACCCTGTTTGAATTTACCATTCAGTGGATACTGAATCAGTATTTAATAAGAGATAAGGAAGACCTCTTCGCTTCAACAATATATTTCTCCATTCCCCAGGTTGGATATCACATCGTGGTCATTTTAAGCGCGTTGGCTAATGCCGGAAATATCGGAAATGCCGAAGCGGCAAAATCTGCATTTAAAACCGGTATTGCGCAAATTCCGGAACTGGCTTCGAAAAATCCTTATTTTGTTTATGACGAAAAATTAAAATTTGAATTGGTCGGTACGGCATTGAAACAACTGGCCGTGTCATCATTTAAGATTAAGCAATCAGTCGTTGATGCCTGCGCCCACTGCGCATTTGCCGACAAAACAATTACAATAGCAGAAATGGAACTGCTCCGGGCTGTTTCGCTTACGATGCACTGCCCACTGCCGCCTTTTGCGGTGGATAACAAGGAGTCTGAATTAAGGAAACAAATTGAATCCCGAAATGATATGGATTTATCGGCAGGTTGAAGTTAGCTTTTTGATGGCTGATGGCAAATATGAACCCCTGATATACTGTGGTCAAGAATTTCTTGACATAAAAGCGTCTCTACCCTAAACTGGCCGAAAAGCAATCAAATCCCTTTCGACTGAAAATAAAATAAAGAGAGTTTTCCATGAACGATTTCGACAAAAGAAAATACATGAGGTATCCCGCTGATCCGAACGAGCTTGTTACTGTTTATTATCTGGATGATAACACCCGGATGACGGGACAGCGTGTAGGGTTAAACCAGAATGAAAGCTTTAACGGATGCTGTGTTGTGTTTGTGGGAGAAGTAAATTTCAAGGTGGGGCAGGAAGTCATGTGTGAAAGCAGCTCGCTTCCTAAAGAGAGAGCCAGAGTGGCCTGGATCAAGAAACTGGAGGACCAGATCACAAAGGTTGGATTTGCATTGTTTGAATAAATATCTTAATCCGTATTCAATTAAATAGAAAATGATTATGAAGAAAAAAACAATACTGCTTTGCGTCCTTATTGCGTTCATTGTTACACAGGCTTTCGCACTCGGTGCCGTTGAGCAGATTACACCCGAAAAATCAAAGGAGATTCTGGGGAAAATACGTTCCATAAGCATTCCCCGATATAAAGACTTTAGTGGGGTTGAATCGAAGCGGAATGTCGAAGTAAAAGAATACGACTCATCGAATAAACTGCTCGTAACCCATAAATATGTTGTTGATAGAAAAGACTTCTTCTATATCATGCCGGCATCCAAAGTCCTGAAATACGAAAAAGACGGAAAGGAGAAAAAACCGTCAGAATACAAAGAACTCTTAAGCGAACCTTCCTATCCGGTTTTCGATGAAAAGGGTGAAAAATATTATGAGACATCCGTGATGTCAGTACAGATGCTGGACGGAATCAAATGCTACAAAATAAAGGTTACTCCCAAACAGGCCACCGATCGTCATTTCAGCGGCTACCTGTATTACAAAACAGATGACTTCGAACCTTATTTTCTTGAAGGCTCCATTGGTAAGTTGCCATGGTCGCTCAAAGCATTCTCTATGCGCTTTTATTTTGCCAAGGAAAAAGGTTGTCCGATGCTCAAGTCCGGTTTGATCTCCATGAAAGTCAATGTGCCGGTGCTGATGCCCAATCGCAAGATTGACACGACAATTAACGTCATTGAAACTAAAATGATTTCTAATTAATTCATGCCTGGCTCAAAGTATATCGGGCCGTTTCATTTCAATTAATCATCATCAAGAAAAGACAGAAAGAATAATTTTAGACGGTTCTGTGCCGTGAATCCGTTTGATATTGGTTGTTAAACCACTTTCGATACAGAATGCTCAGCCCAATCACAGAGATGATATATAATATCAGCCAGCTGAAAACTCCGGCTTGCGGAGAGACATCAAAGAAAGCGGTCAGTGCATTATTGGCATTGAATCTGCCGGCTAACAGATCCGGTAAAAGGATGTGTAGAAACGGATTGAAAAAACTATCGTCCGCCGGAAATGGAACGAGATAAACAACAGTAGCTTTCGCAATCCATGCGCCTGCAATTCCGATAAGTGCGGTTACAAAAAAAAGGACTGTACTGATTCGATTTTGGGAGATGACGATCATTCCTTCGTATAGCAAAAGCACTGCAAGGACTATCAGATAGCGTGGTCCGTAAGACCAGCCGCCCCACCACGTAAAGAACGAACAGATAATCAGAAAAAACGTGATTCCAAACAAGGCAAGGAATTTGGTTTCCGGAGAAAGGAACACTTTTTTATTTCTTATCAGCATCAGGATAAGACAAAAAGTAATGCAGTAAAGCACCGGCGCGAAATTAAACAGTCCCATCCATCCGCTCAAGGATAAACCCCAGATCGCTTTGAGGGAGGGCAGGGAAAATCCGTAATGATCATGCAGATTCTGAAAAGCGTCGGCAGCATGATAGGCATTAAGCATTTTCCAGGGTGATCCGGTAATAAGCCAGTTATATAAAGCTATAAACAATATTGAAGGCGCTATGCCCGCGGCAAAAAGCAAAGGATGCTTTACTTTTTTTTCTTTTATCCAGATACATATAAACCAGAAAGGCGCGGCGGCGATGACCGTGTATTCGCTCAAAAAACCAAGCCCGAGAACAATTCCTGAGAGCAGATAACGCTTTTCTCTTATGAATATGAAACTGAGCAACAGCAAAAAACCGGCAAACACATGATTGAAAAATGTTCCGGAAAAAACAAAAATGAATGAGCCATACCAGGCCAGCATGGATAAAAGAACCGGGGAAAGAGAGGTTTCCTTTTTATGCAGTGCGGTAAACGACATCAAAACGATCAAGGCAAAAGGCAGCGACCCGAAAATCAGGCTGCCGATGATCAGAATAGGGATAAGTTGCGGAATAAAGTGGTCACGAAAATCTTCTATTCCGATATGATAGCCGATATAAACGGGATACTTTTTGCCGGCATCATCACTGACTTTATCAAGGCCAAACCATTTGATCAATTCATACAGAGGTATCATGCATAAGGTCGGTAGGGGAGCCTTGTCCGAATAGAAATGTTCTCCTACTTTGCTTTTGTCTATTGTTAAATCAGCGTACTGATCTATTTTAAAGGTTTTATTTTCAGAAAAGGCCAGGACGGGCAGCGACCGCGAAACGCAATTGGGTGTCGGCCAGATATCAACAAAATAGGAAGACAGTAAGATGTTGACAAGAAAAAATATCACCAGATAGATAAGCCATTTGTTTTTTTGGCTCTTCATCACCATAAGAAAATTTTTCCCGTTACGCGAATATTTCCTGTTACCCTCGCGGTTTAATAATATTTTTATCTACAACATCCTGAAGAGTGTCGAGTAAATCAAATCTGGTCAGATTAAAATGAATCGGCGTGATGGTAATATATCCTGCGGCCAGGGCGCCGACGTCGGTATCCTTCTGTTTATGGGCGGCTTGGGATTCTTTGGCAAACCAGTAATAAATATTTTCCCGGGGATCAACCCGCTTCTCAAAAGTTTCGACAACATTGCTTTGGGCCTGTTTAACAACCACAACGCCTTTTATTTTTTCCCGGGGAATGCAGGGAATATTGACATTTATCGCGCTTCCTTTAAGCTGTTCGATGTTATCCAGTATTAACCGGGTCATTTTGCGGGCGAATTTAGCGGCATAGGTAAAATCAGCCTCTTTATGCGTATCCAGAGAAACGGCTAAAGCGGGAACACCCAGAATGGCCCCTTCGGTTGCGGCGGACACGGTTCCCGAATAGAGCAAATTAATACCGGCGTTTCCCCCTCTGTTTATTCCCGAGACAACCATGTCCACGGGTTTATCGGATAATTCCGTAATGCCGATTTTTACGCAGTCCGCGGGTGTGCCGCATACCGCGTATCCTAAAAAATTGGAATTCTTGGTTGCCCGGCGAACCATCAGCGGGCGGGAAATTGTTATGGCATGTCCCACCGCGCTTTGTTCCGTTTCCGGTGCAACAATCAAACAATCAGCTTCCCTGGAAAGCTCGTCTTTAAGAGTACTCAATCCTTTGGCGTAAATTCCATCATCGTTGGTTAGTAAAAAGCGCATATGTCTTCCAGCCTCAAATTTTTATTTTAATGTAAGAAAAATATCTTCACTATCATCTGTTCTTTTCAGTTTGCCTGTTCAAATTTACCGTTTTTAATCCTTATGATGAAAGGGGTTTTTTGTGCGACTCTGTTTGAATCAAAATATATAATGCCTGTTGCCCCGTTGTAAATTCCTATTTTTGCCAGCCCGGCAGCAAATTCCTGTCTTGTTTTAATGTTTGCATTGCCCAAAACGGAGAAAATCATTCCAGCCGTATCGAAAGCCAGCGCTTCAATATTTTCCGGATCACGCTTATAAACTGTAACAAATGAATCAACAAAGTCGCGAGTTTCCGGATTCAATGCATCCTTGAAAAAACTGTCGGCAAAAACAGCCCCTTCCAGATATCCCGCGCCGTTTTTCAGCAAATTCGGCGAATTCCATAAACTGGTGCCCACCAGCAGGAATCCTTTTATTTTATAAAAATCAAGCTGAGACGTAATCATCTTTACCCGCGGATACGAATCAGGAATGAAAAGCGCTTCAAAGTCGACAGGGACTTTTTCCGCCGGATCAGACTTGCTTCTTTTTGAGAGTAATATAGGATCTGCACCTGACAACTTGCTTATTTCATCTGCGAAATCCGTCTGATCTTTGCTGTATGAAATTGCTTTTTGTACCTTGCCTCCCACACCAGCCAATTCCTTACGAAAAATTTTTTCCAACTCTTCTCCGTATTCATCCTGCGGATACAAAACGGAGAATATTGCGCTGTTCAATTCATCAACGCAATATTTTACCAGTGCCCGGACCTGCTGGGTCGGTGTCAGAAAATGCTGAAAAACATATTCGCTCTCTGATGTCACTTTTTCTTTGGCGGTTATTATAATAACCGGTACTTTCCACTTATTAGCTTCCCTGGCTGTTTCTAGTGCTTCCGCCGTATCGGTAATGGCGATAATGGCCATGACATTTTTAACGTTGGCTAAGCTTTCCACAGCCGCCTTCGTTTTTTCCGGCAGGCTCTGGGAATCTTCGACAATGGTCTCCCAGGGAATTTTATTCTCTTTATCGGTCATTCCCGCGGCTAATGTGATGGCATCCAATGCCCTATTACCAAAATCAGCGTATTTCCCCGATAAAGGAAGAATGCATCCAATTGTATTTCGTTTGATCCTGTCCGGCGAAGATGCGACCTGTGACGGTTCCATTTTCGGTGTCGCCGCAATGGACGGTTTTGTTTCCACCGGTATGGCGGGTGCGAAATTTTCAGCGGCATCCGGCGCTTTTACAAAACAGAAAATGAAAAGGACTAGAAACAAAACAAAAATTATTTTTGATGTCCGGTATATTTTCATTGCCTTTCCTTAATAATTTTCAACATAAAGTTACGGACATTCTTTGCCAGATCCGGCCGGTTCATCAACACTGATATTTCATTGTTATATTTTAATGCAGCCTGAGTAAAATTATGACTTCCCATAAAAATCAGCTGCTGATCAATCAAAATCAATTTTGTATGTGTTGTTGTCCTGGCGTTATCATAATAAACTTTTACTCCCTTTCGGGCCAAAAGATTTCCGGTTTGTCTATTCTGCGAAGTAACCTCATCGTGAAGGTTTCCGGTGTCTTCCAGAATTACATAGACTTTAACGCCTCTTTTAGCTGCTTTGGCGAGGTGGCTCAGAATCCTGTCTGGATAACTGTTTTTATGTCTTCCGGCTTTAAAAGAAAACATGGATATGAAGATTTCATTTTGCGCTTCATCGATGCATTTTAAAAGCATGGGAAAATAATCGCCGTTAGCCAGAATAGTCGTTTGACCGTTGTCCGATGAATTTCGATGTGGCTTTTCTGCCGCACTGGCGTTGCCGGCACAGGCTAAAATCAGTAAAATTCCACTCAATAATAAAAAATATTTTTTTCTCAATGAAGATTTATTCATATTCATTCCTGCGTAATAACATATTGTATAATATTTTATTATTCCGGTCGATATAAATAAGCCCGAAAAGGTGTTGGCCTTTCCGGGCTTAAAACTTGACTTATTTGTTAAGGTTACTTTACATCTTCGAAGTCGGCGTCGACCACATCATCATTCTTTTTGCCTGATGCCTGTTCGCCCCCGGCCTGCTGCCCGGCTCCGGCGCCTGCCTGCGGTCCTCCCTGACCGCCCGCTGTTTTCGCGTACATAGCTTCAGCCAGCTTGTGAGAAACATTCATCAATTCATCCTGCGCCTTCTTAATGGCGTCAATGTCGTCGCTCTCCAGAGCTTTCTTTGTTTTCGCTATTGCGTCCTCAATCTTGGATTTTTCCGAAGCATCCACTTTGTCTCCGAAGTCTTTGATATTCTTTTCTACTTGATAAACCATGGCGTCGGCCTGGTTTCTGGCTTCAATAAGTTCCTTGCGGCGCTTATCATCTTCCGCATGCGCTTCTGCGTCCTTGACCAGTTTTTCGATTTCCGCTTCGCTCAATCCGCTGGATGCGGTAATCTTGATGCTCTGCTCCTTGCCGGTGCCCAGATCTTTGGCATTGACGTGCACGATACCGTTGGCGTCAATATCAAAAGTAACTTCAATCTGCGGGATACCACGGGGCGCCGGTGGAATTCCTACCAACTCGAAACGTCCCAGCGTTCTGTTGTCTCCGGCCATCTGACGTTCACCCTGGAGAACATGAATGCTCACAGCCGGCTGATTATCCGCCGCTGTGGAGAAAATCTGGC